>JAVHRA010000113.1:7541-14021 GCA_036171395.1 Gallionella sp.
GCGGGAATGACGTGTTATTGGCTATGAATTATTTATTTGGGTGTAGTCCGCACCAGTCCTTAGCAAATTGACCTGCCACCCGGCCGCTGCGCGAACCGCGCGATAGCGACCATTGCAGACAAGCGCGCCTAGCCTCATCGGTCATGCCGTGCTGCCAGCCGTGATGGCGCAACCAGTGCGCGGCGATGTCCAGATACTCGTCTTGGCTGAAAGGATAGAACGAGATCCAGAGACCGAAACGCTCCGACAGTGAGACCTTCTCTTCCACACTTTCCGCAGGATGAATCTCGTCGCCTTCATACTTCGTGGCGAGATTGTCAGACATATAGTCCGGCATTAGATGGCGACGGTTGGACGTGGCATAGATCAGCAAGTTGTCAGAGAACGCCACCAAGTCGCCGTCCAGTGCCGCCTTGAGCGTCTGGTAGCCATCTTCGTCGGCATTGAACGACAGATCGTCGCAATACAAAATAAAGCGTTCTGCTCGCCCCTGCACCATACCGATAATGAGCGGCAAATCTACCAAGCCTTGCTTGTCGATTTGAATCACGCGCAAGCCCTGTGCGCCATACTCGTTGAGTAAGGCTTTCACCAAGGATGATTTACCCGTACCGCGTGCGCCACTTAGCAGCACATTGTTGGCGGTGCCGCCCTGCACAAATTGCAGGGTGTTTTGGCGGATGCGCTGCTTCTGAGCGTCGATGCCGAGTAAATCGGCTAAGCCTATGCGTTGAAAATTAGCCACAGGAGTCAGCTCGCGCTGCACATGATTCCAGCGAAACGCACTTGCCGCACACCAGTCTGGGGGGGCGGACGTGCCGGAGGGCAGCAGCTTTTCAAGACGTGATAGAAGTTCGTGAGCGTGGCCGAGCAGGCCGGAGAGATGGGTGTTGGTCATAGTGCCGTGATTCTAGTCAGGGATGCAGAAAAAACAAAGCCCGCCTAAGCGGGCTTTGAGTGTCACGCCGGAGTATCTGGTTATACGCCCATGCAGACTGTGTAGACGGCAGCATCATCGATTGATGTTGTTAAAGTTGCAGCCGCACCGATTGTGTAACCGATTGTTGGTGTCGCCATCATAGAGCCTGTTGCGGTATTGCCATCATCAAGTTGGATGTCCAGTTGCTTGGCGAATTTGCCTAAGATGTTAGGTGAGCAGATCACGTAAGTGCCTCTTAAAGCTACTGCTGGAGTTGATGAGTCCTTTATGGGTGCGTTTGCAACTGTACTGGTGCCGCTTTGTATTCCGATGAGTCCTCCGGCCGCATTGATAGGAAGATAATCAGATGCGCCTACAGTTGTAGAGCCAGATGTCAGACCAGCTAAGCGTACATGGAGCCAGAATAAATAGGATTCATCTGTGACTGTGGTGGAATTCCAGTTGCCGCCTATGATGCCGTTGCCCTGCGTGCTTGCAGGTGTGGCAGCTTTGCATGAAGTGGTAGCGCACTGTCCGCCCAAGTGCGCGTCAACGTTAGCATCATCGCCAGGCAAAGACTTAAACTTATCTTGATAGCCGTAGATAAATACCGGGATATTGCGGAAATCGGTGGCGAGGTTTTTGACCTTGGCGCTGTTGATTAGCTCTTGGCCTTTCAGTACGCCGCCTAGTAACAAGCCGATGATGACCAGTACGATGGCGATTTCGATCAAGGTAAAGCCAGATTGATTGCGTTTCATGTTGTATTCTCCTTGTTATTGGTTGTTGCTTTACTCAAAGCAAACCCTATGCCAAGTTCGAATTAGCGCGACACAATAATATCTTTGTCTTTATATTTCATTGTGTTGTGGGTGTTCGATACTTTTGCAAAGGCGCGCTACGCGGTAGAGCTGGATTGATTCACAGGCGTTATTGTCGAATTCTCAACAGGTAAGTGATGAAATGTTGACGTTAAAAATCAGGAATCAGTTGCTCAACGGGCGCTGGTTGTTATTGCTCATGTTGATGGCGTTGCACGCCGTATTGTTGCTGGGTGTGAGTAGTCCGTGGGCGCATCCTATTATGTTGGCGCATCTGGGCTTGTTCTTGATTTGGCAGCCGTTATGGCGCGGCGATGGTCGGGTGAGTGTCACGGCGATGCTGTTCATTGCCGGTGTTGCCTTGATGGTGTTGTTCGCGCTGAATTGGTGGGTGATGGCGTTCTGGCTGATCGGCTTGTTCGGCTTGGTCGGTGGTCGGGTACTCGCGCTCCGCTCTATTTGGGCGCGCGTCTATAGTTTGACGCAGATGGTCTATCTGTTGGCCTTGCTGCTGTTGTGGGTCGTGCCTAATTTATTTGTTGCGAAAGATAGCATCGAAATCGGGCGCGTGGTGTTGCTCTATGTGTTGCCCGTGTTGCTGCCGCTATTGCTGTTACTGCCGGAGGATAAGCGCGGAGCTGATACCGCGCAGAACATCGATTTCTTTTACAGCCTGATGTTGTTCATGCTGCTGGCATTGGTGGTGCTGGGCAGCTTGGCTTTCATGACCTTGGCGCATATCGACTATATCGATGCCTTGTTGCGCACGTTGTTCCTGATGGGCTTGATCCTGTTGGCATTAGGCGGGTTGTGGAATCCGCTGTTTGGTTTTCATGGCCTGCAGGTGGTGTTCTCGCGCTATCTATTGAATATAGGCACGCCGTTCGAGAATTGGTTGGTTCGTTTGGCGGATGCTGCGCAAAATTCGCCTGATGCGGATAGTTATCTTAATGCTGCCACCGCCTTGCTGGCAGATTTGCCGTGGTTATCTGGCATATCTTGGCAAACGTCTAGTAAGGCGGGGCAGTATGGACAATTTAGTCCGTATTCCGCCGTGATGTACGAGACCGACTTGCGCTTGACCGTCTATGCCAAGCAGGCGCTGAGCCCTACCGTAGTCATGCACGTGCGTTTGCTGAGTCAGTTGGTGGGCTACTTCTATCAGGCCAAACAACGCGAGCAGACGCTACGCGCTATTACGCGTATGCAGGCCGTGTATGAGACTGGCTCGCGCCTCACGCATGATCTAAAAAATATGTTGCAATCTTTATTGTCGCTGGCGGCGATTGCCCAGACCAGGGGGGATAGAGCACAACAGCTGTTGCAACAACAACTACCCGTAATGACGCAACGCATCGAGCAGATATTGGCTAAGTTGCAGCAACCGGAATCGAGTGCGGATGCGCCGATGTTGGAGCTGGCAGCCTGGTGGGATGCATTGCGCTTGCGCAATCAACATCATGAAATCAATTGGATCGTTACCGGCATGCTCGGCAATAACGTCATTCCCGCCGCCATGTTTGATTGCGTGTTGGATAACCTGTTGGATAACGCGCTACGTAAGCGTCTAACCCATCCAGAAACGCAGCTACAGGTGGAATTGCATTGTGAGCAAGGTTTGCGCATCAGTGTCTGCGATAGCGGCTATCCGATCGCTGAACAAGAGGCGCGCGGTCTATTACGTAGCGTGGTCATTTCGCAGCAAGGTCTCGGGATAGGTTTGTATCAGGCGGCGAAATGGGCGGAGCAGTTAGGCTATCAGTTGCTGTTGACGAGTAACAAGAGTGGCAAGGTTTGTTTCGAGCTAATGCAGAAAATCGGCGCGCTAGCTTGAGTTTAAGAACCTCCGATTAAGCCCCCGTTCGTGGTGAGCTTGTCGAGCCATAGGTGGCGGACTTAATCAACTCAACGAGTTATAGCACTTCCCTTGCGACACGCTCAGGGCGAACGGACTTATTCAGACCCTCCTTTAGAAAAGTGTGTTGCAAAAATACAACATACCCTTAGTAAAATCTTTGACATTAACTTGCCGCGTTCTATACAGTCCGCACCCAGTGCTGGTAGGGAGGTCTTATTAGCACGGCAAGTTGGATCTCAATCAACTTTATAAATTTACAAACTGAGGAAAAACACAATGAAGAAAATCGTTCTCTCACTGGCAGGCGTTATGGCTGCTGTGGCATTTGCTCCAGAAGCATCTGCTGTTCCAGTCTTCGCACGTCAAACTGGCATGGCTTGCTCAGCATGTCACTATCAGCATTTCCCATTGTTGAATGGTTTCGGTCGCGCATTTAAGAGCGCTGGCTTCACCATGATGGGCGCGCAAGGCAAAGTTGAAGGCGAACATCTGGATATTCCTGATCGCTTGAACATGGCAGTTCTGACTTCCGCTTACGTACAAAATGAATCCAACGGTAGCGGTGTGAACGGTCCTAAGTTGGGCGTTCCAGCTTCCGGTGGTGAATTGTCGATATTCTACGGTGGTCGCATCGCTGAATTTGCGGGTTTCTTGTCCGAGTTGGGTAACTCTGGTGCGGCTTCTGCAACTGGTGCTGCAAAACTGGCACTGTTGTTCCCAGTAACTGATGATGTACGTGCAGGTTTGGTTGCTTACTCAGGTGGTCAAGGTGCAGCTTACGGCTTTGAATTGTTGAACACTGGCGCTGCGGATACCCACAAGATGATGGGTAATGCGGGTACTAGCAAAGAACACGTCGCTGCTGCCTACGCTGGTTCTTACATGGGTACGCGTACTAATGCAACGGGTGTTAGCTTAGTTGCTAACAACAGTATGGGTTTCATCAGCGTTGGTCAGTATGCAGATGCTGCCCCAGGCGTTGGTGCTAACACTTTGCCTCTGACTTACGCTCGTGTTGCGGGTATTTTTGACGTGGCAGGTTGGGATACTGGCGTTGGTATCCAAAGCTTCAGTGGCACCATGGCTCCATTGACTGGCGTGTTGTCTAGCTACAAAGCAACTGTATTGGATGCACAAGCTCAAGGTGAAGTTGCTGGTATGGGCTTGGGCGTATATGTAACTTACGCAAAAGCACCTGCTGACGTAAACGGTAACAACTTGGCTGCGGGCTGGTCTACAGTTCGCAAGGCTAACGCGGGTGCGATTGCTGTCAATGCGGCATCTTCATTGAACGTTGCGGCATCTCTGGAAGTTATTCCTCACATCGCAACAGTTCAAGCGGCTATCCGTCGTGCGAACAACGGTGGTGCAATTGGCGCAACAGGCGATAACGCTGTGATGTTTGGTGCAACATACGAGCTGGCACAAAACGTTGAAATCGGTCTGAACCACACAGTTCAATCTGGTTCAGCATGGAATGTAGTGAATTTGCCAAATGCAGTCGGCAAACGTGCTTCTACATTGCTGTTGGAAGTGTTGTTCTAAGCTAAAACTCGCGTAAGCTGAGGCGAGCGTAAGCAAGCCTCATCTCACAACAGTGAGTAAATCAAACAGGGGAGACTACGGTCTCCCCTGTTTTTTGCACTTACGGCATGATTATCTATCAGTAACAATGTCGCTCTAAAAAAGAGGTTGCTATGAAACTCAAATTTAATCGTGAAGTACGCAAATCTATTGCCGATGAGCTTTAAAAGGTCTCTACGTTTGGCGGGATTGGATTGGGTGTTTTAGGATATTCTCTTAATGCTCCCGTACTGTTATTAGGGGCTTTTTTCTGGTGGATTGCATGTCAAATTATTGCAACTTTGTTGCTTGCTATGGAGGATGAATCATGAGCTTAGAAACTGCGGCACTTATCGGTATGGGAGCGGTTCTGCTATTCGGCTTGCTTGCATTATTATTGGCGTTCAACGCAAGCCATGAACAAAAATCTAATCACGAACAAGGACGGCATGCGTAAGGCGTTTTTTGCATCCGCCTATATGCACCGACTTGCGAGCAAACAGGATGTCTCTCACTTGGAACTAAAGCTGATCGAGCATGACGGTGCGTTCAAGCTGATTAAGTGGATGATGGGGTTGCTGCTGGGCGGAGTTGCCGCCTTGATTTTGATAGCGTTTTTTTAGCGCGCAGTCGTCGTAAATCAAACAGGGAAGACTGATAACGCAACTGGTGAAACTACTAAGTATTGGACTAAGACGCGAAGAGTCTGCGTCCAAGCCACTACTTATAGCCATTCCACCAAGTGCGGTGAAACTTGCGCTAAGTGGCTGGTTATTCGGTCTCCCCTGTTTTTGCGTGGCAAGCTGCAAAGTTTGCTAAACTGCAAGCAATAAATTTGGCGGGAGAAAATTATGAGCACGATTACATTTGATACGCATAGATTTGTTAAGCGTCTGACCGAGGCGGGAATGCCTATTGCTCAGGCTGAAGTACTGGCAGAAGAGCAAACCAAGTTAATAGATGAGCGTCTTGCCACCAAGGATGACTTAAAAATGATGGAACTCCGATTGACGATGAAAATGGGCGCATTGATTGCAGCGGGTATTGGTATTGTTGCAACCGTGACGAAGTTGCTGAACTAGCCCGCGCGGGGTAGGGCGAGTACTTCGGCTAGCTCAGTACCGGCTGCACCAATACCCATCAAGCAACAGTTAGCAAAAAAAACAGGGGAGGCTACGGTCTCCCCTGTTTTTTTGCGCCGTGCATCACCAAAAAGCACCGCTGTGGTAAGCTGCGCAGCCTTATGTTTAGCTCGTTCCCGTTAAGTTTATGTCGTCGATTGCCACCCTCGTCAGTCAGTTAATTCGCCCTGAGATACT
>JAVHRA010000114.1:0-2826 GCA_036171395.1 Gallionella sp.
CACCAAAATATGCGACAGCGGTTCTAGTGTTTTGTATAGCACTAACCACAGCACCGCAGTCACCAGCAAAAATATGCGCGGCTGGCGGCGTGGCAAATTCAAAATTGATCCATTCATTTCATACACCTACATTTCTAATTTCTTCTCACATAGCGTTCTGACTAAGGAGACGAATGGAATTTGAAAAGGATGCAGTTAAATTTCAACAACGCGGCACATACCCTTCAACGCGACCATCTTCATCAAAACTGACTTGGCATTTTTGGGACATCGTGGTGCGCATGCGTTGCCTCGCACGCAATAAACGCGACTTGACCGCCGCCAAACTTAAGCTGTGCGTGAGCGCGTAATCTTGCTGTTTCACGCCCTGCAAATCACACTGTTGAATAATGTCGCTATCTTCAATTGATAACTCGGCAAGCACGCGCACCACGCAAGCCCCAAGTTCATCTATCGGCTCAACTGAATCTTTGCTTTCAGGTAATTCTTCGGGCAGCTCAACTGTTTCGTGATGCAAGCGGTGGTGGTCAATAAGCGTATTGCGTGCCACTTGAAATAGCCATGCGCGCGGATTATCCAAGCGACAAAAACGCTCCCCTTGGTGCATCGCTTTGACGAATGTATCTTGTAGTAAGTCTTCAGCGAGATGGGGTGCACCAATTCGATGGGCGAGATAACGACGCAGCTCGCTTTCATGGTGACGCCATGCGTTGATGACGCAAGAAAATTTAGATTTCATACTTCACCATTTACTAGCCTGCTGGGTTTACACGCATCAGGATTGCCCCCGCAACAATTCTCGGTGAGATAGGCCAGCATCTCGTTCATCACTATGTAATTAGCCACATAGAAAATGTATCGTCCCTCCTGTCGGCTCGCTATTAATCCGGCGTGATTTAAGGTCTTGAAATGAAAAGACAGCGTGGCCGGTGGGAGTTGTAAGTGCTCCGCAATCTGTCCGGCGGACATTCCACGCACACCACTAACGACCAACAATCTAAAGATGGACAAGCGAGTTGCTTGGGCAAGGGCGGCAAGTGCGGTAACGACTTGACTAGGCTCTATCATTGTATATTTCCATTATCAAACGATTATCAAAGTAACTGACGATTTTACCTGTTGAAAAACAAAATATGCAAGCGAAACATTTGCTTAATCAAGGCAACATAGCTCTACCTAGATAATTTCTCACCTGTAATAATCTTGTCACAAACTATCCATATTATGCGACGCGTTGCACCGAGTTATGGTTAGTACCGAATTTTTCGTCATGCAGTTAGTGACATACCATTGGAGACACTATGAAAAGCACATTGAAGCAATTGGTTATCAGCATCGCTGCCGTTTCTACCCTGGCATTCGCGAGCGCCAGCTCAGCGACCGACATCACCGGCGCAGGCGCGACTTTCCCTTATCCGGCATACGCAAAATGGGCTGAAGCTTACAAAGCCAAGACTGGCGTGAACATGAACTACCAGTCCATCGGCTCCGGCGGCGGTATCAAGCAAATCACTGCCAAGACCGTAGACTTCGGCGCATCTGACAAGCCTCTGACTCCAGAAGAACTGGATAAAGCCGGTCTGATGCAGTTCCCAACCATCATCGGCGGCGTAGTTCCTGTCATCAACGTGAATGGTGTCGAAAACGGCAAGCTGCGTTTGGATGGCGAGACTTTGGCTAACATCTATCTGGGCAAAATTAGCAAGTGGAATGACCCTGCTATCGCGGCACTGAACAAAGACGTCAAACTGCCTGATGACCTGATCACCGTAGTACATCGTTCTGATGGCTCTGGCACCAGCTTCATCTTCACTAACTACCTGTCTAAGGTGAGCGCTGACTGGAAAGCTGGCGTAGGCGAAGGCACTTCCGTTTCTTGGAAGGTTGGTACAGGCGGTAAAGGTAACGAAGGTGTGGCTTCTTACGTGCAACGCATCAAAGGTTCTATCGGTTATGTGGAATACGCATACGCCTTGCAGAACAAGATGACTGCCGTACAACTGAAGAACCGTGAAGGTAGCTTCGTGATGCCTAGCGAAGAAAGTTTCAAGGGCGCTGCTGCTGGCGCGGACTGGAAACATGCTCCCGGCTTCTACGAAATCCTGACTAACGAAGCCGGCAAAGGCACATGGCCTATCAGTGGCGCGACTTTCATCTTGATGCACAAGTCTCAGGACAAGGTTGAGTCTGCCGAGGCGGTGTTGAAGTTCTTCGATTGGGCTTACGCTAACGGTGACAAATTGGCTGCCGATCTGGACTACATCACTCTGCCAGAAAGCGTTAAAACTTTGATTCGTGCAACATGGAAAAACGAGATCAAAGCAGCTAACGGCAAGGCAATCTGGAAGTAAGTACAGCAAGTCGGGTGGTGTAGTGTTACACCGCTCAGTTATAATCTCGGGGGCTCTACGCCCCCGTGACTATTCCCAGAACCATCAATTCAGAGACATACCTTTATGCCTATGTTCAAACTTGAAGCTCGCCTAAAACGTCAGGCGATGTTTGACTTGCTGTTCCGCACACTGACGCGCTTATCAGCATTCGGCGTATTAGCTTTATTAGCAGCAATCCTATTTTCTTTAGTGGTAGGCAGCATGCCTGCCATACACGCTTTCGGCTTCGGCTTTTTGATCAGCTCGGAATGGGATCCGGTCAACGACCAATTCGGCGCACTGATCCCCATCGTTGGAACGTTAATCACGTCCGGCATCGCTTTGCTGATTGCAATCCCGGTGAGTTTCGGTATCGCGATCTTCCTCACCGAGCTGTCACCGCGCATCTTGCGCCGCCCTTTAGGTATTGCCATTGAGTTGCTCGCCGGCATTC
>JAVHRA010000115.1:0-2818 GCA_036171395.1 Gallionella sp.
TCCTGACCGTGGCCAACCATCTCATCAATCACAACACCAAGGTGTTCGAGAAGACGCTGTGGAGCGAACACGGCATAGGTGACACGGTGCGTATCTATGCGGCACGCGACGATGAGCATGAGGCTGAGAGTGTGGTGATGAAACTGATGGCGCATAAGTTCGAACACCATACCAAGTACTCGGATTACGCCATCTTGTACCGCAGCAACTATCTGTCGCGCGCCTTCGAGGAGCAGTTGCGCGCGCAACGTGTGCCCTATACGGTCAGCGGTGGTACCTCGTTCTTCGACAAGGCCGAGATCAAGGACATCGTGTCCTATCTGCGCTTGTTGGCGAATACCGATGACGATCCTGCGTTCATCCGCGCCATCACCACCCCCAAGCGCGGCATCGGCAATGCCACGTTGGAGAAGCTCGGTAACTATGCAGGCCGGCGTCAGGTCAGCCTGTTCGAGGCGGCCTTCGAGACGCAGATGGCTGAATTATTGTCGGCACATCAGCACGAAGACCTGATGACCTTCTGCAACTTTATCAATCGGCTGGAGGCGCGCGCCGATAAAGACTCTTGCGCGGAGTTATTGGATGAGTTGTTACGCGCCATCAATTACGAAGCTTGGTTATATGACTCCTTTGAGTCACGTCAAGCCGAGACGCGCTGGAAGAACGTGCAGGATTTTATAGGCTGGATGAAGCGCAAGGCCGAGGCGGATGAGAAATCTTTGCTAGATATGGTGCAAACCATCGCACTCATCAATATGTTGGAAGGCAAGGATAAGGAGCTCGATGCAGTTTCACTATCCACTCTGCATGCCGCTAAGGGGTTGGAATTCCCGCATGTATTTATCATCGGGGTGGAAGAAGACATCTTGCCGTTCCGCGACAGCGACGAGAAGGGTATAGAAGAAGAGCGCCGCCTCATGTATGTGGGCATCACGCGCGCGCAGCGCAGTTTGCAGATCAGCTATTGCAACCGTAGACGCCGTGGCAAGGAATGGTATGCCTGTGAACCCAGCCGCTTTCTGGACGAGATGCCGGAGAGTTCGCTGACCTATGCCGGCGGTCATGCCGATGCCACACCCACCGTGACCAAGAACGAAGGCATGGATAAATTAGCCAGATTGAAAGCGATGCTGAACAAAACTGACAATGCGACATAAAAAACCAAGTGTGAACGTGAATTTCAAAGATGAAGCGGGCAATGCGGCAAATGATTAAACCACCCTCGACAGAATTGCGTGCCGCAGCATTGTCGTGGCTGATTGAGCCGGATGCGATAAGCAAGGCTGCCGGGGTGCGCGATATGGCAAGTAAATGGGTGTCAGGTGGAATGAGCTTGGACACGCATGCGGAACTGCTTGCACCTGCCACTATCCCCGGACGGCCGGCCAGACCCGAGTTGGTGTTGCCCAAAGACTTGAAGCATCGCTCTATGATCACGCCCGAAGGTCGTGCCACTTTGGTTCATGCGATGACTCATATCGAATTCAATGCCATCAATTTGGCGCTCGATGCGTTGTGGCGTTTTGCCGATATGCCTGATGATTACTACACCGATTGGTTGCGGGTTGCCGATGAGGAGGCACAACATTTCACCCTGTTGGCTGAGCATCTGAGGTCGCTGGGTTATGCCTATGGCGATTTTCCTGGGCATAACAGTCTGTGGGAGATGGCGAATAAGACCACGGGAGATGTGCTGGCGCGTATTGCCCTAGTGCCGCGCACCATGGAGGCACGCGGCTTGGATGCCACGCCTAAGGTGCGCGCCAAACTTGCGCAGGCCGGAGACCATCAGGCTGCTGCCATCATGGACATCATCTTGCGTGAGGAGGTGGGGCATGTGCAGGTAGGTAATCGCTGGTATGGCTATCTCTGTGCGCAACGCGGCTTGGAACCTATCGCTACGTATGCGCAACTCGCCAAACAATACGCAGCACCTATGTTGCGAGGCCCGTTTAATCTGGAAGCGCGTCGTGCGGCGGGTTTTAGCGAAGCGGAGTTGGCTGCGCTGGGTTAAGTGTCACTCGGGTGGTTTCTTGGCGTAATAGATGTCGGGATTGAAATGCGCCACGGCATTGGGTTGGAAGGCAGCGAAACCGGAGATGAAAGCACCGGTCAGCGCCGATTCGGCCGACATGATGATGGGCAGATAGTCGAAGTACACATTGCGCATGGTGAAAGCATTGTATTTGCCGGTTTGTATAATCAGATAGCCGTTCACCAGCGCCACGATCAGCATGGTCAGCGCACCCACGGCATAGCCGTTCCACAATACGTAGCCGAAGTAATTGGGTTTGCCATAGCGATAGAACAAGGTCAAAGCTATGCGGCTGAGCAGGATGGGCAGGATGATCATCACTAGGCCGATGTTGCCCAGTGCGATCAGGCTGGTGCCGTTATGTAGCAAGGAAAGATATAGGATGATGCTCAGCAGCAGCGTGGCGATCTGCCAGTCGAAAATCAAAAAACACAAGCTGGCACCTAAGGGGTGCAACTTTAATCCTTCGCGTACTCCTACCGGAAACAGCCAAAGTGCAGCCAACCAGATACCTAAGCCCAACAAAGCGCTAAATTGAACTTGGTTAGCCCAGAACGACTTCCAAGGGGCAGTCCAGATGGCGCGCAACAAAATGAAGGCGAATAGATAATCGCTAATCAATAACCAATCATGGCTGAATATCTGTGCGTAGATTTCCATGGCTAAATTATTTTCCTGTTCCGACAATATTCATGTCTCTAGGTAGACACAGATTTGTGTCCAGCCCTGATTGTGCCAGCTATCGCCATGATTACAAGTTCCAATGCAAGCATTTTGCCTAGC
>JAVHRA010000116.1:0-7683 GCA_036171395.1 Gallionella sp.
CTGGCACGCAAGTGAAGCACTCGCTGTAACACACTCAAACGCCGTGCGCGGTTACTATGCGGCACGTTTAACCCCCAACATCACACGCGAGCACGTTTATGAGCACTCAAGAGACCTTCATCCCCAGCAAAGACGCTTCGCTGGAATCTTCCATCCGCACGCTGCACGGCAAACTGGAGGCGCTCGGCTTCCATGTGGTTGAGCGTTCTTGGCTGAACGAGATCGAGAACATCTGGTCGGTGCATGTCACTGATAGCGACTGCACACGCTTGTTCAGTAATGGTAAAGGTGGCTCTGAGTTGGCGGCACGTGCGAGTGCGCTGGGTGAGTTCTTTGAGCGACTCGGAACCAATTATTTCTGGACGCATTTCTATCTGGGCAAGACCATCAGCCATAGCGACTTCGTACATTATCCAAATGAACGTTGGTTACCGGTTCATAGTGATAACTGGCCGTCTGAGTTGCTCACGGCTCGACTACAAGATTTCTATAACCCTGAGCAAGCCGTCGCGGCCAGCCAGTTGATCGACTTAAATTCCGGTAACACCGAACGCGGCATCTGTGCGATTCCCTATCAGCGCTTGCGCGACGACAAGACCGTGTTGTTCCCGGTGAACGTGATCGGTAATCTGTATGTGAGCAACGGCATGTCGGCGGGTAACACCATGATGGAAGCGCGCACACAGGCGCTGGCCGAAATCTTCGAGCGCGACATCAAGTTCCGCATCATCCGCGAAGCCATCTGTCTGCCCGATGTACCCGAGGAAGTCATCGCGCGCTACCCGCGCATCGCGGCGGGCATCAAAGGTCTGCGTGCGGCAGGCTATGGCATCTTGGTCAAAGACGCTTCGCTGGGTGGCAAATATCCGGTGATGAACGTGACGCTGCTGCATCCCGAAGACCAAGGCTGCTTCGCCAGTTTCGGCGCGCATCCGCGCTTCGAAGTGGCACTGGAACGCGCACTCACCGAGCTGTTGCAGGGCCGTGCGCTGGATACGCTCAAGGATTTCCCCGCACCTGGCTTGGACATGGAAGAGATTACCGACGCGCAAAATCTGGAGATCCACTTCGTCGATTCCAGCGGCGTCATCAGTTGGGAATTCCTACGCGACACACCCGATTTCGAATTTGTAGATTGGAACTTTGGCACCACTACAGAGGAAGACTATCGCTGGTGTTGCGATGCCATCCACGCCAGCGGTCACGACATCTATGTCGCCGACTTCACCCATCTGGATGTCTACACTTGCCGCATCTTCGTGCCTGGCATGTCGGAGATCTACCCCATAGAAGAACTGCAATGGCAGAACAACACCGTGGGCAATCTGGTGCGCCCCGCGCTGTTACGCGTGCAGGACTTGAGCGAGGAGGAATGCGACGACTTGCTCGACACCGTGCTTGATCTGGACCTCGCCGACAACCTCGCGGTGACCACACTGATCGGTTTGGCGGCGGATGCCAACACAGCTTGGGCGACCTTGCGCGTGGGCGAACTCAAGACGCTGCTATCTATCGTCGTGGGTGATGAAGAAGGTATCTTGCAAGGCTGCAGTTGGATCGCACAACTGGGCCATCTGCCCGAGGCCCGCGCTCGTGTGTATCGCTGCATCGCGCAACTGGTGCAACTGGATGCCGATTCCAAAGCAGGTAGCAGCGATGCCTATGCGGCGAATCTGAAGTTAATGTTCGGCACTGAGACCGTGGCCCTCGCCGACCGCTTACTCAGCGGCGAGGAACAATTCTTCGGCTTGGTGAATCTGGGCGAGGACATGCAAGGCAGCACTATGCACACCTGCTTGCTGGCAGCTTACCAAAAGGTGCGTGCGACCTACGCCTAAGCGATGCGGCACGCCTGGTCGAAACTCAAGCGCGGCGCGCGCGGATAAATACCTTTGCTATCGCCGTAGCCTAAGTTGCACAGGAAGTTGGATTTGTAGGTAGTGCCTGCGAAGAACAACTCGTCCACCTTGGCGTTATCGAAGCCCGACATCGGGCCGCAATCTAGCCCCAACGCACGTGCCGCGAGCAGCAGATAAGCCCCCTGCAAAGTACCGTTGCGGAAGGCGGTGATGTCGGCCAGCGCGGCATTGCCGGCGAACATATCGCGCGCTTTCGGATTGGGCGGGAACAGCGTGGGCAGCTGCTCGAAGAAGCGCGTGTCATAAGCGATGATGGCAGTGACCGGTGCGGCCATGCTCTTGGCACGATTGCCTTCCATCAGCGCACTATCTAACTTGGCCTTAGCGGTCGGAGTTTTCACGAACACGATGCGCGCCGGACTGCAGTTCATCGAGGTCGGCGCCATACGCAACGCGTCATAGAGTCGCTGCAACAATTCATCCGCCACCGGCTTGTCCTGCCAGGCATTGAGCGTGTGCGCTTGCAGAAACAGTTGATCGAGGGCAGCTTGCGGTAGGGGCTGATGACTCATGCGACTCTCCTTGAGGATTTAGAGACAGCGAAACAGAAACGCGAGTTTATACCCGATGCAGTTAAAAAGTTCTATGCTGCGCGGACCGCAATAAGGGACAACCATGCTCAGACTCCCCCGCACCTTGAACGCAAAAGACCGCGCCGACCTTGCCGCCATTTTCAAGCAGGAGCTCGCGCAACAGGATCGCGCACATCTGCCTTTGCAGCAGGCACTGCGTCACGGCAACAGCGTGCTGGATACGCCGCTTACCGTGCTGATGCATGGCGCACATACGACCGCGCAACAGTTGCATATCCATGCCGGGATTTTGTTTCAGAGCGTAACGGCAGGCTGCAGTTGCGCCGACGACCCTACCCCGCTCAACGAACATACCGAATACTGTGAAGTGCAATTACTCATCGACACGCGTGATGCACTGACCACCGTGATGCTGGTGGAAGACTGATGGCTGTCCTGCAGGTCATCGCACCGATCTTTCTGCTGATCTTGTTGGGCGCGGTAATGCGGCGCTGGTTCGGCCTGCATCTGGATTTTTGGCCGCAGCTGGACAAGCTGATTTACTACGTATTCTTTCCCGCACTGCTGTTCAACTCGCTGTCGCACTTCCAGCTCGATCTGGGCGCGGCTTCGCCCATGCTGGCGGTGGCGGCGTTGTATATGGGTGCGGGTATCGCGCTGGGTTATGTGGCGCGCTATTTCATCGCCGCACCGCCCAAGGTCTTCGCCGCCACCTTCCAAGCCTCATTCCGTTTCAACAGTTATGTGGGGCTGGCCATTGCGGGTGGCATGCATGGGCATGAAGGCCTCGCCGCTATTGGTCTGCTGATGGGCTTTATGGTGCCCGCAGCCAATGTCGCCGCCGTGTTGATGCTGGCCAAACACAGCGAGAGCCATTGGCTGCGCGAGATCCTGCTCAACCCGCTGATCCTCGCCACGGCAGGCGGTATCAGCTTCAGCTTGGCGGGCTGGAGTCTGCCCGCCATGGTCAACAACACGCTCGCCATGTTGGCGCAGGCCTCGTTGCCCATCGGTCTGATCGCCGTCGGGGCGGGCTTGCGTCTGCACGGCTTACACAGTCAGCGCGCCACGCTCTGGTATGGCGTGACCATCAAGCTGCTGGTGCTGCCCGCTATCGCTTGGTTCTTGGCGCGCGCCTTCGATCTGCACAGCGTGTACTTCGACACCGTGGTGTTGATGGCCGCCTTGCCAGTATCGACCGTCGCCTACGTGCTGGCCAAACGCATGGGCGGCGACGGCGACACCATCGCGGCACAGGTGATGCTCAGCACCCTGCTGGCCGCAATCACCCTGCCACTGTGGTTGCTGCTGATGCATCGCTGAGAGCAAGGAAGTGCTGCTGCACAAATATCGATTACAGGCCGATTCCCAGCCTTTTTTGGCGCTTAGCCCCAAGCGCTTTTAGGTAAGCTGACATGGCATGCCAAATTCCGGCATGGGCACGAAGAGCGCGACAACGTGGCGACCCCCAACAAACAATCCGAATTGAGCGACCTAATCGCGATGAAGCCCGGCATAGGTGATGTCCTGCAACTACAGGACTACAGCGCCGAGAAACAGCGTCATTACGTCAAGCTGATGGGCTTTCTGAACAAGAAAAGCGTGCTGGTGTCGCACCCCATGAACGACGATAAACTGATGTTTGTGAAGAAGGGCGAAAGCTTTCTGGTGCGCGGCTTCTCCGGCACCAAGACTTACGAGTTCAGCACCGATGTCATCAATGTCTGCCTCGCCCCCTATCCCTATCTGCACCTTTCTTTTCCGGCACAGATCAATGCCGTGAGCATGCGAAGTGCGATGCGCATCAAGATACGCTTGGTGTGCAGCATCAAACACAAAGAAGCCGAGCGTCCTGTGACAGCCACCATAGACGATATGAGTATCTCGGGCGCACGCATCCAATCCAAGTTGCCACTTGGCAAGCTAGGCGACGAGATCGAGATCAGTTTTCGCATCCCGCTGGATGGTGCGGATCAATTGCTGATGGTGCCCGCCCTCATCCGCAACCAGAGTAAAGACCCCGAAGCGGTCGGTGAGGCCAACCAAGTGACGGGCTTAGAGTTCGTGCAGAGTGATGGCAATGAACGGAACGTGTTGCAATACTTCATTTACAAAAATCTGGCAGAAAGCTGATGCTTAAGCGTATCAAAGTCAGAGAGGTGAAACTGGGCATGCACATCCACGAAGTGAATGGCGCATGGATGGGGAAGCCTGATTGGCGCGTCAGTTGTCTCATCGACACAACCGAAGACCTGCACAAACTGCATACCAGTGCGCTGAGCGAAATCTGGATAGACACCGACAAGGGCATCGACATGGATGTAGACGATGCGGCACAGCCGCGACTCTACGCGACCATCGCCACCCCCAAAGTCGCGCTTGGCGCACCCGCCGAACCGCCCGCCACACCCGCAGCAACTCAAGCGCCGACAGCTACACCATGCGTTGAACCCAGCGCGCCGCCCCTTGCGCCCGTGGCCGCGCGCGCGACGCTTAGGATAGACATGCCACGGGCACCTATTGCGCAAGAAGCCGCGCGCGCAGTGAAGATCTGCGCCCATGCCAAACAGGCCGTCGTCTCGATGTTCCATGAAGCGCGTATGGGCAAGGCGCTGAGCGGCAACGACGCACTCGAAGTGGTGGAGGAGATTTCCAGTTCGGTGCTGCGCAATCCCGGCGCACTCATCAGTCTGGCACGCCTCAAGACCAAAGATGATTACACCTATATGCACTCGGTGGCGGTATGCGCATTGATGGTGTCGCTGGCACGACAGATGGAACTGAGCACGGAACAGATACGCCAAGCGGGCTTGGCCGGACTGGTGCATGACATCGGCAAGATGATGATGCCGATGGAGGTGCTGAACAAACCGGGCAAGCTAACCAATGCAGAGTTCGACATCATCAAGGGGCACCCCGTAGCTGGGCACAAAATATTAATGGAGGGTGAAAACATCAACCAGATCGCTTTGGATGTGTGCCTGCATCATCATGAAAAGACCGATGGGAGTGGCTACCCCAAAGGCTTAAAGGATGACGCGATCAGCCTGTATGCCAAGATGGGCGCGGTGTGCGATGTGTATGACGCGATCACTTCCAATCGTCCCTACAAAAACGGCTGGGAACCCGCCGAATCGCTACATAAAATGTCCGAGTGGAGTAACGGACATTTCGACAAGCAGGTGTTCGAAGCCTTCGTCAAAAGCATAGGCATCTATCCCATAGGCTCCTTGGTCAGGCTGGAATCGAATCGACTCGCGGTGGTGATGGAGCAATCGTCCAAATCGCTGCTTACACCTATCGTGAAAGTGTTCTTCTCCGTCAAGTCCAACTACCGCATCCCGCCCGAGATACTCGACCTGTCCAAACCTTATTGCCGCGACAAAATCGCTGCGGGCGAGTCGGCAGAAAAATGGGGGATTACGGACATACAAGAATTATGGAGCGGCATCCCCGCCTAGCGCAGCTAGGCGTTCACAACCCACTCCAATAGGCGGCGCGGCGCTTCAGTCGCGCTCGGTTTGCAGCGCGGCGTTGTCCGGTGCGCCGGCCATATGCGCCAACATCGCGGCGCGCGTGTCCGGCGTTTCCAGCGTGATACTTCCCAGCGTGCCGCTGCGATAGTCGGTGAGCAGTATCATCGCCGCTTTCTCCATATCCAACTCACCTTGGCGACCTTTGCTCTTGAGCAAACAACCGCGCTTCTTAGCAATAGCTTCCACCAGACCGACACCGTCCATCTCAGCCAACGACAACTTGTAACGCGCCACCAGCAAAGCCGGATAGTGCGCCAGCAGAATATCGCCCAGGAAAGCCGCGACCTCTTCGTCTATCGTGGCATTGCGCCCGATTGCATGAATCGCCGCGAGCAGCAAACCATCGTTGGGATTCTCGATCTTGGGCCACAGCAAACCCGGCGAATCGGTTAGCGTCATATGGTCGTTGAGCGCATGTTTCTGTTGCGACTTGGTCACCGCCGGCTCATCGCCCACATTCGCCACACGGCGCTTGAGCAGCGTATTCATCAACGTGGACTTACCTACGTTGGGGATGCCCATAATCATCATGCGCAGCGGCTTGTGACTATCGTTGCGATGCGGCGCCAGCGGCTCGCACAACTTCGGCACACGCGCCGCGTCACTGGCATTCTTGCAACTCAACGCCACCGCCTTCACCCCTGGCATCTTGTTGTAATGACTCAGCCAAGCCTGAGTGGCTAAAGGGTCGGCCAGATCGGCCTTGTTCAACACCTTGAGACAAGGACGCTGCCGGTGCAGACGCAGCTCTTCTATCATGGGATTACGGCTCGCCTCGGGCGCGCGCGCATCCAGCACCTCGATGATCACATCGGTGAACTCCATCGTCTCGGCCGCTTTGTTGCGTGCCGAGTTCATATGTCCGGGGAACCACTGGATAGCCATTTTGGAAACCTCTAAAAATTCATTTTTGCGAGCATCCACGGCGTGGATTGCCTGCTTGGTACATTTCGGGCGAATCGCGGTGTCGCGTTTTTGGCACCGACTAACCTAAAGGTAAGTCTCACCGCAACTCCGTTGTCGCTCATTCCTAGCCTATCAATCTGATATGTCCGCGTCATTCGCTGCGCGGCTCCTTGCGCTTCATCCCGAAATTCTGAATTTTGAGAGGCTTCCAAGGTTTGCATGGCATTGGGGAAGCGCGGATTTTAACCGCTAGGAGGTTGTAAGTCCCAGCTTCTTATGCCGCAAAAGGAAAAGGGGCTTGCGCCCCTTTCTCTTTGTTAGTTGCTTGATCGCTTAATTCTTTACGACTACGTCATTCTCGATGTTGACCTTCTGACCGTTCACCAGTGCAGGGTCAGTTGCTTGGCTGAGGGTGCGCTCGCTGCCGTCTTCCATCTTCACCACGATGTCGTAGCGCTTGGTCTTCTTGGCGTTTTTCTCGATGGCATTGCCGGCAAACGCACCACCGACTACGCCGGCGATGGTGGCGAGGTCTTTACCTGTACCATCACCTACCTGATTACCCACCAAACCACCCGCCACAGCACCCGCGACTACGCCCAGACCGGAACCTTTGCCCGCCACTTCCACCACGGTCACAGCCACCACTACACCGCAGTTGGCGCAGATAGCTTTCATCACTGCGACAGGCTCAGCTTTAGCTGGTGCGGCATGTGCTGCTGGTTTAGCCTTGGGTGCCGAGGCGGCTTTGTGCTCAACGGGTGCAGTAGCAGGAGTTGCTGCCACGGG
>JAVHRA010000116.1:7783-13556 GCA_036171395.1 Gallionella sp.
CGCAGAGGCAGCGTTTTGTGCGGCTACTTGGGCACGCTCTTGCTCCAGCGCGATCTTCACTTGCGCGGCGATCTCTTCGCTGGAGGGCTTCTGCGAACAGGCCGATACACCTAATAAGGTGATCAGTAGCAGCGCGGAGGATTTCTGTATGGCGTTCATGTTGTTATCTTTCTATGCTTTAAGTTGAGTGGGGATTGATGCGGCGCGAATTGTACAACGCGCCGACTTCAGACCGGCTTGAGCAAGGCTAGTTCCGCATCGCCCAGATAACACCACTCGCCTTCAGCCAGCTTCAATTCATCCAGTTTGAGCAGCCCGATCTGCGCGCGGCGCAACGCCACGCAATGGTTGCCCGCCGCGACCAGCATACGTTTCACCTGATGGTATTTGCCTTCCGCCAGCACGATCTCAATCTCGTGTTCGGCCAGTTGACGACAACTCACTGCGGCCAGCGGCTCGGGCTCATCGCTCAACTTCACGCCTTTAAGCAGCAGCTCCACTAACGCCGCAGTGACGGGCTCATGCGTGCTGGCAACATAGATCTTGGGCACATGATGCTTGGGTGAGGATTGTCTATGGATAAAGGGGCCATCATCCGACATCAGCAGCAAGCCGGTAGTATCGTGATCTAAACGACCGACCGGCTGCACGTCGCGTCGGTCGAACTGCTCGGGCAATAACTTAAGCACGCCGGGATGATGGCTGGCCTTGCGCGAACACTCGTAGTTGGAAGGTTTGTTCAGGGCGATATAGATATGCTCACGATACGGCCACGCTTCGCCATACACAGTGAGTTGCAGTCCAGCCGTCGCCACGCGTGCGCCGCTATCAGTCGCGACCGCGCCGTTAACGCACACGTCGCCGTCTGCTATCAATTCGGCACAGAATTTGCGCGTGCCGAAACCTTGCGATTGCAGGATTTTGTCTAGGGGTAATGTTTTGCTCATAGTGCGGACTTTAACAGAGCCACCGCGATTGCAAAAATCGCTGCATACATGTCGCGTTTCATCAATAATCCGCAGCTCACATTTTCACGCACTGTAGATGTCTCCTTCATTCGCCTTCGTCATCGTTATCCTGATCTGGTCAACCACGCCGCTCGCCATCAAATGGAGTGCGGAAGGCGCGGGCTTTAGCTACGCGGTGTTGGCGCGCATGGCGCTGGGGCTGCTGATCTGCGTGGCCTTGTTGGCGTTGTTGCGCATCCGTCCACCCTTGCACAAACGCGCGCTGCACAGCTATGTAGCCAGCGGCAGCAGCATGGCGGGCACCATGATCTTGGCTTACTGGTCTTCGCAATACGTCAGCTCGGGCATGATTTCTTTGTTGTTCGGTTTGTCGCCACTCATCACCAGCTTGGGTGCGGCGCTGTGGCTCAAGGAAGAAGCGCTCACGCTCAACAAAATGGCGGGCATGCTGTTGGGGCTAGTGGGCTTACTGCTGGTGTTCCGGGGCGGGCTGGCGGTGGGTGCGGCGTGGGGCTTGCTCGCGCTGTTCGTCGCGGTGGTGATGCAAGCGCTGGGCTTGGTGTGGATCAAGAAGATCGGCGACGACAGCCCGCCGCTGGCTACCACCTGCGGCTCGCTGTTAGTGGCATTCCCGCTATTTTTGTTGGCTTGGTGGGTGTTCGATGGCCATGTGCCGCAGGACATTGCACCGCGCGCCTTGGGTGGCATCGTGTATCTGGGTAGCGTGGGTTCGGTGCTGGGATTTTTGCTCTATTACTACCTGATCAAACACATGAACACCGGTCGCATCGCGCTCATCAATCTAATCACGCCGGTGCTCTCGATGTTGCTCGGCCACACGCTCAATCACGAAGCGATCTTGCCGCAAGTATGGCTAGGTGCGAGTTTCATTTTGCTCGGCCTTGCCTTGCATCGCTGGGGAGTGGCGGTGTTCCAACGCGGTGTTTGACGTGACCGCAGTGCGGCGTTAGTGTGCGGCATCGTCTCTCATGTACGCCTTGTCATGAACAAACACAGCACCCTCGCCATCAAGAGCCGCAGCGATATCAAAGTACGCGCACTGCTGCTGGGTGACCGTCTCGACCTCAAACAATTCAAACTCACCGAATGTTTGTCCACCACGCCCTTGACCGTACAAGTGGATGCAGCCGGCGGCATCGCGGTGCTGTTCCGCTACGGCGTGGTGGTGCTGTTCGGCGTGGCGGTAGCGGATGAGTCACGCTTTATCGAAGCGCTGCGCCCCTCGCTCAGTAATGCCTACGCGACACCCGAGGTGGAAGAGCTCAACATCCATTGCGGCATGAGCAACATCGGCATACAGAGTGGCACGGTATCGCTGGATAGCGTGTCACTGGAGAAGCTACAGATCATCGCCGACGCGCTCAGCAAGAGTTTAGTACTGAGCTTGTACGAGCAAAAAGTGGCGGGCGAGTTCGACAAGATCGAACCGCTGGCGCAGGAGCTAGCCACGCATGGCAAGGTCAGCGCCAGCAACAAGAAGTTACTCTCCAAGATCGGCCATATGCTGCTGATTGAACACCGCATGGTGGGGCGTGCCGAGATCGGCGACAAACCCGAGACACTGTGGAACTTCCCACATCTGAGCGGGCTGTATGCGAGTCTGGAAGATGAGTTCGAACTGAATGAACGTCAGGCCGCGCTGAACCGAAAATTGGGGCTGATTTCTGACACGGCGCAAACGCTCTCGGATGTGTGGGACAACAAGCAGTTGCACAAGCTGGAGTGGTATGTGATCGGACTGATCTTGTTCGAGATCTTGCTCAGCCTATACGAGCGCCTCGGTAAGTGGCTGGGCTGAAGTGCTGCGCTCTAGCGGTCTCCCGAGGTGATGGTGTACTCGATCAAGTTCACTGGATTGAGGCTATATGACTCACCCAAACTGATCGTGCCCGAACCCAACAAAGTCATGCCATCTCGATTCAAGCGATGAATATCGCCATCTTTGGTACGCACATAGGTGGCGTTGGTGCTTTGATCGAGCAGCGTGAACTTGTCATCGTGCAACTCAATGCGCGCATGTTCGCGTGACACATATTCGCCCGTCATATAGATATCGCAATATTTCTCGCGCCCCAATATCACCTCGCGACGGTCGTTGTTGACCACGACTGTCTTGCCTTGGTAACGCAGTATCAGTGCGTTGTTGCTGGGTGAGGGTTTGCGGAAGGCGGGCGTGCCCACACGGGTGATGAGCATGTCTTCCGACTCCCACATCACCACGAAGATTTCGAAGAAGCCTTCTTTGGCGCTGAACTCGGCACGCATCACCTGATTCAACTGGCTGCGCAAACCGGGCGGCAAATTATTCACCGCCGGCAAGGTGGTCATGATCTGGTCGGCGCGGGTGATGGACATGACACGCGCCGCAGCATTCACGGTATCACCCGAAATATCACCATCCTCACAAGTCACTTCACCATAGTGAAACCCGATGCGCACTTTCACCTTCTGCTCGTCATCGTAGATGCCGCGTGCGATAGCACGTTGCATGGAGCAGGCCGCATTCATCGCAATCTCGGCATTGGGAAAAGTGCATAACACTTCATCACCGACGCTGCGTATCACCAGTCCTTTGTACTTGGTGACCTCGGCACCCAAGTCGAGGACGAATTGCGCGATGACGCGGCGCGCGCGCTCCTCACCCAGTCGTTCAAAAAGTGCGGTACTGCCGCACATATCGGCGAATAAAACAGCGAGTGTAGTTTGGCTTTGTGACATAACTGAACCCTCAGTGCTTGGTCGGCGGGACATCCGTGCGGTGGATGCAGTGTGCGGGAAGTTACACCGAAGATTAGGACTACGCAAACCGCCGCCTTTGCCTGTGCTAGCCTAGTTCAGGTAAAGTCACCCCCCGACCTCACCGAAGCCGCCATCATGCGTACACTTACTCGACACCTTATCGCGCTGTTGGCTATCGTACTGAGCGCACCTTGCGCCATGGCGGCTCCAGATGAAATTGAGGTCTACACCGATGAGATCAGCAAGCCCGACCAATACGGCCTGGAGTTGCATATGAACCATTCCATCCAAGGTCTAAATACGCCAGCCTATCCCGGCCAGACACCGTCACAACATCTCACCCAAGCCACGCCTGAACTCTATTACGGCCTGACCAACACACTGGAAGCCGGACTTTATTTGCCGCTGGGGATAGACCCGCAGGGCAACACCAGTCTCAACGGCATCCGAGCACGACTCAAATACATCGCACCCCATGCGGAGGACGATGCACTGTTCTGGGGGTTGAATGGCGAGATCGGTCGCGCCTCGCTACGGCGCTCTGAGAGTGGCGGGGTGGCCGAATTGCGTCCTATCATTGGTTATCGCGGCAACGATTGGCTGACCAGTTTCAATCCCATCTTGAACATGAGTCTGGATAAGCGCTTCAGTCATATTCCTGCCTTCGAACCTGCAGTGAAGTTGACGCATAGTGTGTATGGCGACTTCCATGCCGGTGCCGAGTACTACGGCGAATATGGCCCGATCACCAGCTTCGTACCGCCTAACCAGCGCAGCCATACGCTCTATGGCGTGATCGATTTGGAACGCCCCGCCTACGATTTGAATTTGGGTATCGGTCGCGGTTATGTGAACGCGACTGACCGTTGGATGCTCAAGGCCGTGGCGACCGTACCCTTCAACTAAGACTAGCTGACTCAGCCTTTGAAGTCACCGTCCAAGTAATACCAACGCCCGTCTTCGCGCACGAAGCGACTGAGTTCGTGCAAGCGATAGGCGCGACCGGCAATCTTGTAACGCGCGACAAATTCCACTGTGGCGTGTTGCGGTGATTGCAGCTCGTGTCGTTTGATCTCCAAGCCCAACCATTTGCTGTGGTCAGCCAGCAGCTCCAGTTCTTCTGGGCGCGTACTGGCATGCCAAGTGGCGAGCAGATACGCTTCCAACTGCAACACATAGGCACTGTAACGCGAGCGCATCAAGGCTTGTGCATCAGGGGCGGGCGCACCTAGATGATACGGCGCGCAACAGGTCGCATAGTCTTTAGTTCCGCAGGGACAAGCTGCCATCACATGCCCTCGCGGAAACTGCCCTGCAACACTTCGGGCGACACTTCCAACATGCCCGCGTCGCTGGTCAACATCAGATGGCGCGACTGGATAGAACACTGGATCGCCATATTGCGCGCCGCCCATGCAGCCAACGCCAAGGTGTCGGCTGGCGCAAGTTTGAGCACGGTGAGGTTGTGCAAGCGCTGCAATTTATCTTTGTTATCGCGCCACCAGATATCGGCGGAACGACCATAGACGATGAGCACCACTTGTGCAGAACGTCCACTGGCTTTGCGCAAGATGCGCTCATCGGGCAAGCCGACGTTGATCCAATTTTGAATCGCGCCAGTGAGGTCTTTGCACCACAGATCCGGCTCATCGTCGTTGGTCATGGCTTGTGCGAAAGTCAAGTATTCCTCGGCATACAAGGCGAACGCCAACAGCCGCACCATCATACGTTCGTCAGTTTCGGAGGGATGTCGCGCCAGCGTGAGCGTGTGATCGGCATAGTAGTTGCGATCCATATCCGCGATCTGCAACGTGGCTTTGTGTACGGTAGCTTTAATGGCCATAGGAAAGACTGATTGATTTTTGCGAGCGCGCATTCTAAGCGATAGCCGTCCTCAGCCAGAAAAAATCAGGCTGCGACCGCGCCCAGCCTAGGTACGGCGTGTAAAATGGCGCGCTGGAACACATGAAACTTCGATAACTGCTCACAGGGAAATAGCTCATGCAAACCGTCACCGTCGCCACCACTCCCTTCAACGATCAAAA
>JAVHRA010000117.1:0-2769 GCA_036171395.1 Gallionella sp.
GAGCGTAGCAAACCAAAATTGCAGTTGAACATGGATTGATGATCGAACCCATTATTGGGAGTGGGTCGAGTGTTCTATAAGACGCCAAGTATGTTATATTAGAAATATCTAATATAAAGGAGTGCTGCTATGTACCAACTCGCAATGACGGATGGCAATCAGTTGCATGTGCATTACAAGAACCACACTGTCAGCTACGGCGTGGATGGCAGTCTGCCTAACCCACTGGAGGCGACTTATGCGGCTTTGACTGGGTGTGCGGGTGTGTATACGCGCAAGGCGTGTAAGACTTTGGATATCAGTGCAGAAGGCATAGAGATCAGCTGCAAGCCGGTGGTACGTCAGGGCAATATGCTGATCCCTGCGCGCTTTTTGACAGAAGTGAGTTTTCCAGAGCGAGTGACTGCCCAGCAGCGTGTGGCGATCTTGCAGGAAATTAGCCGTTGCGCGGTCAAGCTGTTGATACACGACGGCGCGCAGATCGAGTTTGTCACGACCGAAGCCCTTACCGCCTGATGCGCAATGGTGTGCGCTTAGCGCACCAGACTGGCCTCTACTTTTAATCGTATGGCGGCGCCCATCAGACGTTCCAGCAGCACCAGTGCAAAATCCATGGCAGTACCGGGGCCACGTGAAGTGATGAGTTTGCCGTCTTCCACGACTGCGTTCATTTGCTTGGCGACCTTGGGGTAATCATCCAGACAAGTGGGGAAGCTGGTGGCGCGCTTGCCGTCTAATAACCCAGCCTTCGCCAACACTGAGGGAGCAGCACAGATAGCGGTGACATATTTTTCTTGGGTCATCATGCGCTGTACCAGCTTGGCCACACGGGCATCCGCCTTGAGGTGATTGGTGCCGGGCTGGCCGCCGGGCAATACCAGCATGTCAAACTCGCTATTCTCAATCGCCGCTAGCGTTGTATCGGGTTGCAGCGTGATACCGCGACTGCCGCACAATGCGCCTTCCTGCAAACCCGCCAGACTCACCTGCACGCCACCACGACGCAAGATATTGACCACAGTAACGGTCTCCAATTCTTCACTGCCTTGGGCAAACAATACCAATGCTGTCTTCATCACCCTCTCCCTAGTTTGTAGGCCATCACCAAAGCATCGCGCAGGGCGGCATGTTGCTCCAGATCAGCGATGCCCAACACTTGTTTAGCGATGGGTCTAACCAATACTGCGATGTGATATTCATGCCAATGGGCAGTGAAACCAGATAGATCGAAAACGCCCTCATGTAGAAAATCGGCCGCGATGCCTTGTGCATTTGAGAATTCGATTTCCTCCTCCAGCATGACTTCGTAAAGATAAGAGATGGTGTCTATCTGATGGTCGTGTGCCAGCACTTGATGGAAGGAGGGCGGCTGATCTTGCCGGGTGAGACGTGCATCTAGATCGATGTGCGAGAGCAGATCGTAGCTCTCACCCTTGAAAGAGAATTCGACGCGTATATCTATACTGTTCTTCATGTGTGCCTCTGACTAAAAATGTCCAGCCAAGCGTACACCCAAACTGCTCGGGCCAACTTCGGGCAACAGGGCAAGTTTGTTGCGACGGTAGGTCTGATTGTGTTCAACCACGCTTTGTCCTACCCAAGTGCCGAGTGCTGCACCAGCGACAATATCGGAAGCGAAATGTGCACTGTGGTAGCTGCGCGCCAAACCCACCAAGCTGGCAAGTCCATAAGCACTATATGACACCCACGTTTGCTCGTAGTGCTCAGACACCACCGCAGCAAGCGCAAAGGCTTCAGTGGTATGGCCGGATGGGAAAGATGCGTTGAGATCGGAGAAGGGTTTGAAGTGGCTGGTGCCGCTGTTGCTGCGCGGGCGGCTACGACCGACCACCAGTTTGATCGTCGGTGCGATCAGTCCACTGGCAATCAGACTAGCCGCCAGACCATCTTGCGCGACTGAGCTTGCAGTCTCATCGCCCGTTATCCCCGCTAGATAAAAGCCGCCCAACACTAAGACCGAGTATTGCGCACCAAGTCGCTCGACTTGCAGCAGCGCACGATTGTTGTTGGGTGCATGACGCTTCATCTCGTCTTGCAATGGCTTATCGATCAAGGCGGCAGTGCTTAGAATTCCCAGCGACAACCAGCCAGCGTTGCGCCACTCCGCCGACTCCCAACGCGCCGGTGCACCGATGACATGCTCGATATCATCCCTGACTAGCTGGGGATACTCGGGTTGTTCCGCGTAGGCACGATGCGTCGTCGCAACGAGGCACAGTGCGACGCACAGAGAGTGGTAACGCAAAATCAATCGCGGAAGTTTTGGTATTGAAGCGGGAAGTCGGTGATGGTCTTCTTGATAAAAGCGATGGCTTCCTGCAAGTCATCGCGGTTCTTGCCGGTGGCGCGCACCGTGTCGCCTTGGATGCTGGCTTGCACCTTAATCTTGCTGTCTTTGAGATGCTTGACGATCTTCTTCGCTAATTCGATCTCGATGCCGGTCTTGACTTCGCAACCGCGCTTGACCTTGTTACCGCTGACCTTCTCGACCTTGTCGCTGATCTCCATGCACTTGATGTCCACGCCGCGCTTGGTCAGCTTGCCATTAAGGATGTCTTGCACCTGATCGAGTTGGAACTCGTTATCCGCCCACAGCGTGAGCTTTAACTCCGCCTGCTCGACGCGGGCATCAGAGCCCTTGAAATCAAAACGCGTGGACACTTCTTTGTTGGTCTGCTCGATGGCATTCTTAACTTCAGTCTTGTCTACTTCTGAAACGATGTCGAAAGATGGCATGGGGTTCTCCTA
>JAVHRA010000118.1:0-13456 GCA_036171395.1 Gallionella sp.
GTGCGCGCTTCAAGGTGTATATCATCGACGAGGTGCATATGCTGTCCAAGTCGGCCTTCAACGCGATGTTGAAGACGCTGGAAGAGCCGCCCGCCCATGTGAAGTTCATTCTGGCCACCACCGATCCGCAAAAGATTCCCGTCACGGTGTTGTCGCGTTGTCTGCAATTCAATCTCAAGCAGCTCCCACCGGTATTGATCAGTGAGCATCTGCAATACGTGTTGGGACAGGAACAGATTGCTTATGAGGTTGCGGCGGTGAACTTGGTGGCGCGCGCCGCTGCGGGCAGTATGCGCGATGCGTTGAGCTTGATGGATCAGGCGATCGCGTTTTCGGCGGGCAGTGTAGCCGAAGAAGTGGTGCGCAATATGTTGGGTGCGATTGATCAAAGTTACCTGTTCGAGCTGCTGGATGCGTTGCAGCAACAGGATGGCGTGCGCCTGTTGGGTATCGCTGACAATATGGCCAGTCGCAGTATCGCTTTCGATGTAGCCTTACAAGAATTAGCCAGTCTGTTGCATCGCATCGCGCTGGCACAGACCGTGCCGCAGGCGATTGCGGACGATGAGCCGCAGCGTGCTACCTTGATGGAGTTGGCACAGGCCATCGCCGCTGAGGAGGTGCAGTTGTATTACCAGATTGCCATTCATGGTCGCGACGAAATTGATCTTGCGCCAGACGAGTACGCGGGTTTCACCATGACGTTGTTGCGCATGTTGGCCTTTGCACCGGCCAAGGGGAGGCTGCGCACCACAGTGTCCGAGAGCAAGGAGCACGTCGTGGCTGTCAGCAAGGCTAATGAGTCCGTGCCGCGTGTGCGGAGTATGGCTAAAGTTGAAGTCAGCGAGCCGGTGCCAGCGGTAGTCGTGCCGCCGCTCGTTGAACAGCCCGCCGCACGCTTTGAAGTCGGTGCAGCGTTGCCCGATTGGATGACTTTGTTGTCTCAGTTGCGAGTGCAGGGGCTGGCTGGTGAACTGGCCAAGAACAGTCTGTTGGAAAGTTACACGGATGGCGTGCTGACTTTGAGTCTGTCGCCCGAGCATAAGAGTCTGCAAAGCAATAAGGTGGCTTTCGAGCGACTACAGAGTGTGTTGAGTGAGTATTTTGCGCAGCCCGTCAAATTGCAGGTGGTATTGGGCAAAGTGAGTGTTGCTACCCCCGCAGTTGTCGCTCAGCAGGTTAAGCAGGATAAGCAGGAGCAGGCGAACGAAGCCATTGCGGTGGACGGTTTTGTACTGGCTGCGCAGGCCGAGTTGGACGCCCATGTGATACCGGACTCGATACGACCGTTATAGTTTATTAGGAGAGCAAGAAGATGATGAAGGGTGGATTAGGCGGCTTGATGAAACAAGCCCAGATGATGCAGCAGAACATGGAAAAAGCTAAGCAGGAGTTGGCGACGGTCGAGGTGGAAGGTCAGGCCGCATCGGGTCTGGTCAAGGTTTTGATGACGTGCGCGCATGATGTGCGCCGCGTGACCTTGGACGACAGCGTGTTGGGTGATGATAAAGAGATGCTGGAAGACCTGTTGGTGTTGGCGATGAATGATGCGATGAAAAAAGCTGCAGCGACTACTGAGCAGCGTATGAGTGGTTTTTCTGCCGGCTTGCCGCCCGGCATGAAATTACCGTTCTGACATCGTTGAGAGCTCCCTCGCATCTTGAGGAATTGATTGCTGCGCTGCGCTGTTTGCCCGGTGTCGGCCCCAAGTCCGCGCAGCGTATGGCTTATCATTTATTGCAACGTGACCGTGCCGGTGCTCTGCATCTTGCGCGCTCACTTGAATTGGCCACGAGTCATATATTGCACTGCCAGCAATGCAATAATTTCTCGGAGCATGAGATATGTGAGTTGTGTGCCTCAGAGCAGCGTGATGACAGCTTGTTGTGTGTAGTCGAGATGCCCGCCGACTTGTTGATGATGGAGCAGACGCAGTGTTATCGGGGCAAGTATTATGTGTTGATGGGTCGTTTATCCCCGCTCGATGGGATAGGTGCCAAGGAACTGCATCTGGAGCGTTTGCAAAAACGGGTGCTGGAACATCCATGTGAGGTGATATTGGCGACCAACTTCACCGTGGAGGGCGATGCCACCGCGCATTATCTCGCCACCTTGTTGCAGGCGCAGGGTATAAAGGTGTCGCGTATCGCAAGAGGGCTGCCGGTAGGCGGCGAGTTGGAGCAGGTGGACGCGGGAACTTTGGCGCAGGCCGTGATGGAAAGACGTGAGATGGCCCTATGAAGAAAAAAATAGAACAAGCACCGCTGGTCGAAGAAATAGAACGCGGTGAAAAGTTGCAAAAAGTGTTGGCTCAAGCAGGATTTGGCTCACGTAGAACCATGGAGGAATGGATTGCGGGGGGCGCGGTTAGCGTCAACGGCGAACCTGCCACCTTGGGTATGCGTGTGGTAGAGGGGGACTTGATACGCGCTAATCGACGCACTATCCGTGTGGGCGAGCGTGAGCGTGATGTACGCATCCTGCTGTATCACAAGCAGGAAGGCGAAATTGTCAGTCGCGATGATCCTGAAAAACGCACCACAGTATTCGATAAATTGCCTAAGTTACGCGGCCAGAAATGGACCGCCATCGGTCGTTTGGATTTTAATACCAGCGGTCTGCTAATTTTTACCACCTCAGGTGAATTGGCGAATCGTCTAATGCATCCGCGTTTTGAAGTGGAACGTGAATATGCCGTACGTGTGCAGGGGCAAATGAGCGAAGCCCAGATGGAGCAGATGCTGGGCGTCGGTATCGATCTAGAAGATGGGCGCGTCATTTTTGATAAATTACTGGATGAAGGTGGTGAGGGTTATAACCACTGGTATCGCGTCATGCTCAAGGAAGGGCGTAACCGCATCGTGCGCCGCACGTTCGAGGCTTTAGGTTTGACGGTCAGTCGTTTGATACGCGTGCGTTTCGGCTTAATCAATCTGCCCCCCCGCTTAAAGCGTGGTATGAGCGCCGAGTTGGGGTATGGTGAAGTCGCACAAGTTTTGGAATGGGTGGGATTGAATGAAGAACCGGCTGTAGAAGCGCCGGAGATGGACGAAGATGCAGCTATTCCAGTTAAATTGCCCATCAAATCAGCACCGCCTAAATCACGCGCACCGCACGTTCGTGGACAGGCTAGGCATGGTCAATTGAGCCGACCAAAAAGTAAAACTGGTGTTAAACGTTGAGTACCACTAAAATCCGCAAGCATGGAGTGGTCTGCAAAAAATAAAAATTAAAATGTCATTGGGCTAGATGAAGTACGTCCGGTTTTTGGAAACCTAAATGGAACAACCTAGCAACAAAACGATCATGTGTAGCGTGTTCTTCTTGGATATCGTCGGATATTCCAAGCGTTCCGTCACAGGCCAGATTTCTCTAAAGGAACGGTTCAACAGCTATTTATCAGCTGCGATACGTGACGTGCCACTATCTGACCGCATCATCTTAGATACAGGTGATGGTGCGGCGATTAATTTCATGGGTGATGTAGAAGATGCGCTCAAAGCTGCATTGAGTATGCGCTCCAGTATGCTGCATGAGGATCCCAATATCGAACCGCCTTTACTGGTGCGTATGGGTATTAATCTCGGTCCAGTGCGTTTGATCCGCGATATCAATGGGCAACCCAATATTGTTGGTGACGGTATCAACGTTGCGCAGCGTGTGATGGGTTTTGCTGATGCCAGTCAGATTTTGGTGTCACGCTCTTACTTCGATGCGGTATCTCGTTTGTCACCGCAATACGCCGGGATGTTCCATTACCAAGGTTCAAGGACGGATAAGCATGTGCGCGAGCATGAGGTCTATGCCATCGGTTATCCCGGCGATAAGACCACTAGACCTTTTGTTGTGCAGGACGGCGCGGAGGTTGAGCCTGCTAAGTTGGCTTGGCTTACAGCGCCTTTGACGCAAGTTTGGTCGTCTTTAGCCAAGAACATCGAAGTTAGCATGTCTAATATGTCTGAGCGTTATCAGCAGATTGATCCAAGCCGACGCGCTTATTATGTTGCTGCACTGGGCGTGCCGTTGGTGTTGCTGACCGCCTTTGGACTTAAAGCGGCCTTGCGTGAAGAGCCGAGGGTCATTCAATCGCCGGTGGTGCGTGCACCCAAAGTGGTAATGCCGGCGAGTGCTGTCGTGCCTGCTGGTACGATGCAGGCCGGTGATAAAGGAATTAAGGTTGGCGGCGCTCCTCAGCCGTCTGTTGCTCAGAAATCACCCGCAATCAAGCCTAAGCCTTTACCTGAAAAGCCTAGGCATCTAACTGAAAAAGAAAAAGCGGAGCTGGCCGCGCATCATGCCGCCAGCAAGTTATTGGGTTTTGCTAGAGGTGATGGTGGGGCTAACGTTGGCAAGATTGCTTTGAGTTGTCTGCAAGGGACTCTAATGTTCGTTGATGGCTCGCAAAAGGGTAAGTTGGGAAGTGAAGAGATGGTTGCAGATGTGACTGCGGGCAAGCATGTTGTGATTGTGATATTGCCGAATCAGAAGTTGTTCTCGCAGTCCGTAAATGTGCCTGCGGGCAAGATTTTGAAGATACGTCCTTCGATGTGTAATTAGTTGCTGCTTTTAAGTGTGGATACATTTTCAACAAAGATATCAGTTAGGTGAGCGTGATGATTAGCCAGTTGGGACGCTATGAGGTGATACGAGAGCTGGGTCAAGGCGCGATGGGTATCGTCTATCAGGCCAAAGATCCCTTGATAGATCGTGTCGTCGCGATCAAGACCATCAACCTCGGTTTGGCCATGGAAGGCAAGGATGAGTATGAAGGGCGTTTCTATCAAGAAGCTAAGGCTGCTGGTCGCTTAAATCATCCCAATATTGTCACGATTTACGATGTGGGTAAGAGTGGCGACATCGCGTATATCGCAATGGAATATCTGCAGGGCCGTGAGTTGCGCGACATCATGAACGATGCGGGCTTGTTGCCGGTAGGTAATGTCTTGGACATCGTTGCACAGGTCTCTTCAGGTTTGGCATATGCGCATGAGCACGACATTATCCATCGTGACGTCAAGCCTTCCAATATCATGGTGATACGAGATGGTCATGTGAAGATCACCGATTTTGGTATCGCTCGCATGGCATCTTCTGCTGTCCGCACTCAGACGGGCATGGTATTGGGCTCCCCCAAATATATGTCACCAGAACAGGTTATGGGCAGGGAAATTGATCAGCGTTCAGACATTTTCTCGTTGGGCGTTATGTTGTACGAGATGCTTACCGGTCAGGCACCGTTCAACGGTGACAATGTCAATGCGATCATGTACCAGACCTTGAATGCGGCTCCAGCCGCACCGAGCTCACTCAATGCCAACGTACCCGAGATGCTGAATTTTATCGTCGCGAAAGCCCTCGCTAAGGGGATCGATGATCGATATCAGAACGCCAAGGACTTCGCCGATGATTTGCGTGCCTGTCGTGACACGTTGCCTAGTTCGAATCACGAACTGAATATCACTGGAACGATGCCGTCTGGAGATACGAAGTTGGCGGATGCCATTCCGGTCAGCGGCAGATTGGAATCTACTGCGGATGATTTTAGTTCTAGTACGCAGGGGTTATCCAAGACATTTGATTCTGCCGCTGCAACGATGCGTCTGGCTGCGATGACGGCAAGTACCGAAGAGGTGGAAAATCTATCCAGAACATTGAGAATGCCCAAAGCCAGTGTTGCTGAGATCAATCAGTTAGCCAGCAAGGCCGGCGCGCTTTCGGCAAAACCGAATAACCCACGGCCATTGGATTTTGTGAATAGCTATGACGTTGAACCGGAAACAAATAACAGTCAGATGGTGTTGGTAGTCTTTGCTCTTGTCGCGTTGGGCATCGTCGCAATTATCTTGTTTTAATTTTAAGTAGGACTGCGGCGCAGTGATGCCGAACTTCTATAGACTCAAGTTTTCTGTGTGCCAGTTGCTGTTTATTTCCGGGTCACATGCGCTCGCTTTGCTGGTCGTTGCCTATACTAATTTGCCAACGCTTGGGCAATTAACTTTGTCATTATTTGTCGCAATCAGTTGGGCTATTGAACTACATCTTTTATTGGGACGTGCTGGGCGGCATAAGGTTGATGCACTGCGCTATACCCAAGATAGAATAATCTGTTACGCCAAATCCGAAATAGTATTGGTAGGTGTATTGCTATCGCGCAGCATCGTTACCCCCCTCTTTATCCTGCTGTTCCTTCAAGATGAATCAAAGCGTGGCAGACGCCATGTGTTGATTTGTCGTGATCAGTTAACCGTGGCTGAGTTTAGGCAACTTTCGGTTCAGTTGAGATTGGCTTAATGCGGGGTAATGGGGGTGAGGATAGTGGGTGCCGAGACGCTTAGTGTTGCAGGATAATCTTTGCTGTAGTGCAGCCCGCGACTCTCTTGTCTTGACAACGCACTGCGCACAATCAGTTCTGCGTTGGTCACTAGATTACGTAGCTCTAACAGATCCGCTGTGATGTGGAAGTGCGCGTAATACTCCTGTATTTCACTTTGTAGTAGTTGGATGCGGTGCTGTGCGCGCTCTAGTCTTTTATTAGTACGTACTATGCCCACATAATCCCACATGAAATGTCTTAACTCTGCCCAGTTGTGGGCGATGACGATTTGTTCATCCGCATCAGTTACGCGACTTTCATCCCAAGCGGGCAATAAAAATAAAGGTCTGGATTTGCTTTTCAGGATGTTTTGTGCGGCCGCATTTGCAAACACTAGGCACTCTAACAAAGAGTTACTGGCTAAACGATTGGCACCATGCAAACCGGTGTAGGCTGTTTCGCCGACAGCATACAGATTAGGCATATCCGTTTTTGCTTGAAGGTCGGTCATGATCCCACCACAGGTGTAGTGAGCAGCAGGTACAACCGGGATGGGCTCCTTGCTGATATTGATGCCTAAAGCTAAACAACGTGCATAGATGGTGGGGAAGTGTTCTTGCAGGAACTCTACTGACTGGTGAGAAATATCGAGATAGACGCAGTCCAGCCCTTGCTTCTTCATTTCAAAATCTATCGCTCGTGCAACCACATCACGCGGGGCCAGTTCGGCACGTTTGTCATGCCAGGGCATGAAGCGCGTGCCATCAGGCAATTTCAAAATACCGCCCTCACCTCGCACGGCCTCGCTGATGAGAAATGATTTTGCATGAGGGTGGTATAGGCACGTCGGATGGAATTGGATGAACTCCATGTTGGCTACCCTGCATCCCGCACGCCAAGCCATTGCGATGCCATCGCCTGTCGCCGTGTCGGGATTGGTCGTATACATATACACCTTGCCCGTGCCCCCGGTTGCTAACACAGTGTTCTGTGCCGAGATGGTGATTACTTCGTCACTCAGGCTGTTAAGGGCGTAAACACCTAGGCAACGGTTATCGCCATATCCGAGTTTTGCGCCGGTGATGAGATCGACGGATATGTATTTTTCCAACACGGTAATGTTGGAGTGTTGCAGTACCCGTCTGGCTAGCGTTTCTTGTACAGCTTGTCCGGTGCGGTCAGCTGCATGAATAATGCGTCGCTCGCTGTGTCCACCTTCGCGGGTTAAGTGATATCCCGTTTGTGGTGTCGTCGCCTTACTGAAAGGAACACCCTGCGCGATCAGCCAATCAATGGCTTCTTTGCCGTGTTCCACGACAAAACGGGTGGCCGCTTTATCGCACAGTCCCGCTCCAGCTATGAAGGTATCATTAATATGCGATTCCAATGAGTCTTCAGGTGAGAGTACCGCTGCGATACCGCCCTGAGCCCAATTGCTGGCGCCATCCAGAAGTGATTTCTTGGTGATGATTCCGACTTTTTGATGATCAGCCAGCTTCAATGCCAAGGTAAGCCCTGCCAAGCCGCTGCCGATGATAAGTGTGTCAAATTCTAGCAATTTGTTTGCTCGTGATAACGAGGTAAAGACTATAGCAAATGTATTGCTTACAATGATGCGAAATTTTTTGTGGGCGAGTCGCTATTGCAATTCTCTCTGCGGATATTGGCGTAGATGTATTTTATTATTTGAGTATGGGGATATGTATGTCGTTGATAGATAGCAAAGACGGTCAGGACTTCTTCGATGTTGAGAAGAATGCGCAGTTCGCTTTGCAGGTGTTCGAAGCTTACTTTTGCACGCCGGATGCCACGGGTAAGACCTATGCAGCTTTCCCAGATTTCTTTCTGATCAAACCACACGCTTTGGATGTAATGAAGTTTTCCATGCATCATCATGAGGAACAGTTGCTGCTTACGACTAGATTGCAAGCGCTTGAGCGGGGTGGGTATATAGGCGTGACTAAATATTTCGACCAAGAGTTTGGTTACCACTGGATAAGATTTTCACCGTTCCCCTTTAGCTTGGGTGATGCGGTGTCTAAAAATCACCCCGAGTTTTATGCTTTATTGATTCGTTTCATTAACTTTACCAAGGATAACGATAGCATTTATGGCGACTTAACTAGTCCCGGCACGGAGTACCCAGCGATGCATGCGTTGTTGCGTGATAGTGGGGTACGAGCAGCGCATTTGAATGAAAAACTAGAGCGATATTCTGAAGCTCAGTTGCTCTCGTATGATCCGTTATGGCCGCGTACTGAGGTACGTAAGTTGCTAGATACACTCAAAAGAAATGACGAGGGTGGATATTATGTATTTATGGAGTATTTGCGGCAGGCGATGCGTAAGCAAGCAGGCGTTGGGCAGAAAGTGCCCGCGTCGGGGCAGACGCAAGACCGATTTCAAGATGCACTATCTGGAGTTACTCTGTCCGGCGATATTGAAATTGGCCGTAGGCAGGTTGGTGCAGGTGTTTTGGAACTTGCGACCGCACGATCAACACATCTCGCTAGAATTGGTGAAGAGACTCGATATAAAGCGCTTAAGGCTGAAGAAGAAAAAATTCGTTTGGAAGCGCTTGCCATAGTCGCAGCGCGTAAGCAGATTCTCGCCTCCGAGGAGGCAAGTCGTGAAGCCTTAGAGCGTATTGAGCAGATCAGACGAGCAAGGATTGCTGAAGAGCTAAGATTAAACGGTATGGAACAGGAGCAACTAAAAAGTGAACGTTTAGCGGCTGATGCTTTAGCGCAAAGGTTGACGCTTGCGGCGCAAGCCAGCGCAACAGCGGAACAAAAATACCTTATGGAAATTCAGCTATTGCAACAGGTGCAAGCTGATGTTTCTGTGCAGTCTGATGTCGCGAATTCGTCTGTGCAAAATGCAGTTGCAAGCACGGAGACGAGACTAGGCTTAGGCGGTCAGCATGAAGAAGCGGATTGTGTTACAACTGAGTTGCATAGCGGTATTAGAAATCAAGAAGTTAAAGCTGAGCCGGCATTGATCACTTTGGATTTCAAGTCCTTGCATAAACCAAAAGCTGTGCTTGACTCGGGCGCGGCACACGTGGCGCGCTATGATCCCTTTGCATATGAAGAGCGGCTGTTGGCACAACATCAAGATGTTGTATCACAACATGAGCCGCTAATTTCAGCAAGTGTTCAGCTCGCAAAGGGGCATGGACTGCCTAGTAGCGGAAATTTGTGGAGCTTGCCCTTTGTTGCTCAGTCTGTAATAGCCCTTCTTTTTATGTCGTTTGGTTTAATCGGTGGCCGATACTTGTTATCCCCGCAGCAGGCGCCCTTACAGTCGGCTAAGGTGCAGCCCATCTCTTACTTGCCCGCGACAGCCAAACCTTATGCCACGGCAAGTGCCGTGCTCGCTGCAGACGTGGCGCATGGTAAGGTGGAGGATGGTGTCATCGTAGAGCCTATCCCTTTGAAAATGAGTGATCATTTATCTATGTGACGGATAGTTCTGTGCAGCAAATCGTAAACAACGCGCTGATTAGTATTAGAATGCGCGGTTGATGGGAACTAAATTTGATAGTAGTGGTCTTGGAGTTGGTCGCGCTATTTGGATTGCTTAGGTGTGGGGTAATCAGCCTAGCTTTCGATGTTGTTACTCGCACAATAATAATATTTGGAAATTACAGGGATGGCAGACCGAGAAGTCGATCAGCAGTTGGTAGAGCGTGTTCAGCGTGGGGACAAGCACGCCTTCGATCTTCTGGTGTCCAAGTATCAGCGTCGCTTAGGGCGTTTGATATCGCGCTTCGTGCGCGATCCGGCAGAGGCTGAGGATGTTACGCAGGATGCTTTTATCAAGGCATATAGGGCGTTACCTGGTTTTCGGGGTGAGAGTGCCTTTTATACATGGCTGTATCGCATTGGTATCAATACGGCAAAAAACCATTTAATGTCGAATAAACGTAGGCCGCCGACAAGCACGCCATTTGATGCGGAAGAGTCTGAGGGTTTTGAAGATGCGGGTTTGCTGCAAGAAGTGAGTACACCTGAAAATGAACTCATGAGCAAACAAGTTGTCGATGTAGTTCAGCAGTCCTTGCAGCAGTTGCCAGAAGATTTGCGCAGTGCGCTGACGTTGCGCGAAATCGAAGGTTTGAGTTATGAAGAGATCGCAAGTGTGATGAACTGTCCGGTTGGGACAGTGCGTTCACGGATATTTAGGGCGCGCGAGGCTATTGCCGATAATCTGCGTCCGTTGTTAGAAACAAGTAAAGGTAATCGGTGGTAATCATGAAAAACAATATCTCTACATTGATGGATGGCGAACTCTTTGAGGATGAGGCTGAAGCCTTGTTTGATGAGATCAAGCGTGATGCCAGTGCGCATCGCGATTGGGCTACTTACCACTTGATTGGTGATGTATTGCGCCAACCCGAGTATGTTCATAAGGACATCAGTGCCGGTGTGCGCGAACGTATGAAGAATGAACCCACCATACTGGCGCCTCGTAGTCGTGGACTCACGCAGAAAGTCAGGAATATCGCGCTGTCTGCGGCCGCTTCAGTGATGGCTTTGGGGGTGGTGGCTTGGATGTCGGTGCAGATCACTCCTGAAACGAATCCTCAACTTGCTTTGCAGCAATCCAATGTTCGTCCTGTCAGCATGAAGGCGCAGGCCAAATCGAACGATTACCTGATGGCTCATCAGGAGTTTTCCCCTAGTAATGACATGAATGGTGGCGCTTCATATATTCGTACCGTGGCATATAGCCCAGAGGAAAAAGCACAATGAGATGGTGGTTAGTCTGTTGCGGCTTATTTTTTTCAGTCAGCCCATCTTTTGCGATTGAAGGTCAGGCTAATCTGAGTTGGTTAAAGACGGCAGCTTTCGCTGGTCATCAGACCGAGTACAGCGGCATCTTTGTTTACCAATATGGCAATCGTCTCGAGACCTCCAAAATCACGCATCTTATCGAAGCAGACAGCGAGTATGAGAAGCTGGAAAGCTTGGATGGTCCCAAGCGGGAGATTGTCCGTCATCACGGCCAAGTCTGGTGTTACCTCAATCATAAGATGGTACAAGTCGATAGTCAGCAGGGGCGTGGTGGCTTTCCAAGCTTGCTGTCCGATGAGCTGTCTGCGCTGAATCAAAATTATCTGATCACCGACGTGGGGCAGGGAACAGTTGCTGGGTACAGCGCGCAGATATTGCAGCTCAAGCCCAAGGATAATCTACGCTACAGCCACAAGTTGTGGATCAATACGGATACCGGTCTGTTACTGAAGGCCACGGTATTGGGCGAACGTGGTCAAGTCGTTGAGCAGTACGCTTTCACCCAATTAAAGATTGGCGGGGATATCGATAGAGCCTCTTTGGTGCCAAGTAAATCTGCCGCTAAAGTCTCAGTAGAAGCTGCCAAGCCAAATTTGGTTAAGGTGGCGGGTTATAAGAGTGGCTGGGTGGCAGATGCGATTCCGTTCGGTTTCACTAAGATGACTGAGGTGCTGCGTCCTATGCCGGGTAAGCATGCGCCGGTGACGCAACTAGTTTATTCGGACGGCTTAAGTGCTATATCGGTATTCATTGAACCGGTCGATTCGGACGAGGATGATGTGGAAGGGCTGTCTAGTCGTGGTGCCGTGAATATGTACCATAAAGTTGTCGACAAGCAGCTTTATACCGTAGTGGGTGAAGTGCCTCCGCGTACAGTGATGCAAGTGCTGGATTCGATACGTTACAACGGTAAATAGTCATGTTAGAAACGCGTGCCACCATCGTTCAGATTCATAACGGCAGTGCTATGGTCCATGCCAATCAAGTTAGCGGTTGTGAGCAATGCAATGGGCAGGGGTGTGGGTCAAGCAAAGTGGCGCAATTGTTTTGCAGCAAACCGAGATATTTTGAAGTCGATAATCCAATTGGAGCTCAGCCTGGCGAAGAGGTGATTGTCTCCGTTGCAGATGGTGCGGTGTTGCGCGGTATAGGATTAGTTTATTTGTTGCCTATATCGTCGATGGTGCTGGCCGCAGGTCTGGCAAGTTGGATGGCGAATTTGGTCGAAAACAGTGAACTATATGTAGCTGGCGGCGCAGTGCTGGGACTGATTGTTGGTTTTTGGATATCGCAGCGACTGGCCTTACGTCTGTCGCGAATTCAGAATCGCCCTTATGTGGCGAGAAGGTGGGTAGAGGTTAACAAGTAGTTTGTTATTTTCGATAGGAGAGTGAAGTATGTTCCGTAGAGTTAGTGCTTTGTTGTTCGGTTTGGTAATCAGCGTGATGTTCAGTGCGGCGAGCTATGCCAAGGAATTGCCGGACTTTACCGAACTGGTCGAAAAGCAAGGTCCGGCGGTGGTCAATATCAGCACTACCCAGATTGTGCGTACGGATGCAGGTATGCCTAACCTACCAGAAGGTGATCCCTTCTCTGAATTTTTCAAACGTTATGCCCCGCAGATGCCACGTGAGCAGGAGTCCCAATCTTTGGGTTCTGGGTTCATCATCAGTGCCGACGGTTATATCCTGACCAATGCGCATGTCATTGATCATGCCGATAAGATTACGGTCCGCTTGACCGATAAGCGTGAGTTCAGTGCCAAGGTCATTGGTGCGGATAAACGTACCGATGTTGCCCTGATTAAGATTGATGCCAGTGGTTTGCCCAAAGTTGCAGTAGGCGACCCAAATAAGATGAAGGTTGGTGAATGGGTGGTTGCTATCGGTTCCCCATTCGGATTCGACAGCAGTGTGACGGCGGGTATCGTTAGTGCCAAAGGTCGTTCATTGCCACAGGATAATTTTGTTCCTTTCATACAGACTGATGTCGCCATCAATCCCGGTAATTCTGGCGGCCCATTGTTCAATATGAGCGGTGAAGTGGTGGGTATTAATTCCCAGATATACACCCGCTCCGGCGGTTCTATGGGCTTGTCTTTTGCTATCCCTATCGATGTTGCGACTCAGGTGGCGGATCAACTGCGCCGCACCGGTAAAGTGACGCGTGGACGCATAGGCGTGACCATACAAGAGCTGACGAGTGAGTTGGCAGAATCATTTGGTTTGGCCAAGCCCAACGGTGCGCTGATTAGCAGTGTGGAGAAGGGCGCCGCAGCTGACAAGGCAGGGATAGAGGTTAGCGATGTCATTCTCAAGTTCGATGGTAAGTCGGTAAACAGTTC
>JAVHRA010000119.1:0-13388 GCA_036171395.1 Gallionella sp.
ACCAAACACAAATCGCCTGACTCCAAGCTCTCCAACCCGGTATCAATCGCCAAGAACTCGCCCGTGATTTCGATGATTTTCTTGGCCCGTTTGGTATTGACCAAACCTTGCTGCAGCAATGCCAATACTTCACCTTCTGCACGGCCACGCTGACATTGGTCTTGGTACAGGATAATTTCGTCGAACACGTCACCGAGTATTTCCGTCTGACGACGGATGTCTTCATCGCGTCTGTCACCTGCGCCGCTAATCACCACCACGCGCTTCTTGGCAGGGATGCTTTCGATGGCGGGCACGAGGGCCAAGATGGCATCTGGGTTGTGACCGTAGTCGGCGATAACGTTGGCGCCGCGATAGTCGAAGAAGTTAAAGCGCCCCGGTGCGGTTTGAGCATCGTTAACGAAGGTTGCAACACCTTGGCATATCGCGTCCCATGCCACGCCATGTCCCCATGCCGCAGCGATAGCGGACATGGCATTCTCAATCTGAAAACCTATTGTGCCGTTGCGGGTGAGGGGGATGTTAGCCAAGGGCACACGCAAGGAGTGAGCACCCTTGCTTGCGACAATATCCGCGCCGTCCACGTAGACCACACCACCGCCTTGAGCACGGTGGGTCGCCATCACCGGATGGTGACGGTCACGCGCAAAGAAGATTACCGAGCCGGGGCAAGTGTCGCGCATCTGCACGCACATGCTATCGGTGGCGTTCAACACTGCTACGCCGTGCGGTGCGACGTTCTGCACCACCACACGTTTCACTACTGCCAAGTCTTCTACGGTGCTGATGTAGTTCAAGCCGAGATGGTCACCCATACCGATATTGGTCACCACTGCGACATCGCAGCGATCGAACGCCAAGCCCTCACGCAACACGCCTCCGCGTGCGGTCTCGAACACTGCGGCATCGACATCGGGATGCATCAAGACATTGCGCGCACTCTTAGGGCCGCTGCAATCGCCGGTGTCAATACGCTTACCTTGGATATACACACCGTCAGAATTGGTCATGCCGACGCGCAATCCTTGCGTGGTCAAGATGTGCGCGATCAAACGCACGGTAGTGGTCTTGCCATTGGTGCCAGCGACGGTGATGAGTGGAATACGACCATTCTGGCTAGGCTCGAACATACTGGCGATGATAGCCTCGCCCACCGGACGACCTTTGCCATACGATGGTTGCAAATGCATACGCAAACCGGGCGCGGCATTCACCTCGACAATGCCGCCGCCTTGTTTCTCCAAGGGGCGCAGCACGCTATCACACATCACATCTACACCACAGATATCCAGCCCTATCATCTGCGCTGCCGCCACGGCACTCGCCGCCATCTCGGGATGCACATCATCGGTAACATCAGTAGCTGTACCACCGGTACTCAAATTGGCGTTGTTACGCAATACCACGCGCGCGCCCATCGCCGGGATGGAATCGACGGTGTAGTTCTGTACCACAAGTCTGGCAATCGCAATGGCATCTAAACGAATCTTGGTCAGACTGGTCGCATGACCCGAGCCACGGCGCGGATCGCTGTTCACCTGCTCAACCAACTGGCGCACGGTATGCTCGCCATCACCGATGACGATGGGCGGATCGCGGCGTGCTGCGGCGATGAGTTGCTTTCCTATCACCAGAAAACGGAAGTCACTACCGGGGATGAAGCGCTCCAGCAGCACTTCATCACTGACTTGCAAGGCCGCTTCATATGCAATCTGTAGATGCTCTTTACCCATGATGTTGACGGTCACGCCCTTGCCTTGATTACCGTCCACTGGCTTAACGACGACCGGTGCACCGATCTCGCACAGTGCCGCCCAAGCATCCTCAAAACTGCTGACCGGACGTCCGATAGGCACAGGCACACCGGCCGCATCGAGCAATTTTTTGGTCAATTCTTTATCTTGCGCAATGGCTTCGGCGATGGCGCTGCTGCAATCTGTCTCGGCGGCCTGAATGCGGCGCTGCTGACTGCCCCAACCAAATTGCACCAGACTGCCTTGGGTGAGTCGACGATACGGGATACCGCGCACCACGGCGGCAGCCACGATGGCACCGGTACTGGGTCCCAAGCGCACATCCTCATCCAATTCTTTGAGCTCGGTTAAGGCTGCGGCCAAATCGAATGGCGTGTCATCACTGGCAGACTGGCACAAAGCCATCGCTAAGGCGAAGGCGCGCCGCCCAACTTTTTCTTCGCTGTATTCGATCACCACTTGAAACACGCCTTGTTGCTGCGTGGCCGTGGTGCGACTGAAAGTCACTGGACAACCGGATTGCGCCTGTAGTCCCAAGGCAGCCAGCTCCAAAGCGCGTGCCATCGGCACGGCTTCAGCATGACCGATTAATTGCAACTGCCCTAACTGGGGGAAACGGGCACGTAAGCGCGCCTCATAGCCAGTCAGTTGTGCGATGTTGCATTCTGCCTCGCTGCAACTGACGATGGCTTCGATGGCGGTGTGGCGACTCCACAAATTGGGGCCGCGTAACGCGCGGGTACGGGAAACTTCCATGAGGGTTCCTAACTCTCTAAAGCGGTAAGGGGTTGGAGGATATAAGTCTCCAGACCGGCACGCATCAGCGCGGGCGCAACCTGTAAAGACCAGGCGACCGCGATGGCCGCCAGCATGTTGTCGAGCTGTTGCGGATCTTGCCCGTCACTCAACAGCGGGATACGCGTCAACGCGATCAGGCTTTGTTGGTCTGCGCCGCTACACAGCATTATCTTGCCGTCACGCAGCGTCACCGCGCGTCCGCCATTGTGCAGATGCTCAACCAACAGCTCGGCATCGCGCGCAAAATACATCACCTCGCCGTCGCAATATTGCGCCAGCGCCGCAACCAGCGCGTCCGCTGCATTAAGCACCGCGACACCGCTATCCAGTACAACATCGATCTGGGTGCGCAATACATTGCAGACTTGCTCGGGCTCTTCTATGTAGCATTCGCCGAAATGACGCTCGGGGGCGAGATTGGTCACGACCCCAACCTTGCAACGGTCGTAACCCAAGCCTTCTTTGAGGATGGTCGCGATGCTATTCTCGATCACTGCGATTTCTACATTACGATTGAGGAACACCTTCTGTGCCGCCCCCCAAGTAGCGCAATCACGCGCGTCCTGCACACGACCAGCAAAAGACAAACCGGCACTGCAGGCCAAGCCCACATGCGCACCCGACAAAGACAGCAAGCGCGCCGCCAACTGTGCAACTGGAGTCTTGCCATAACTGCCGCAGATGCCCACCACTGGGATACGGCCATTGTCATCCGCAGCGAACAGGTTATCCACGATGGCTTTGCCCACCGGACGCGGCTCGCCTTGTTCGGGTTTGAGATGCATAAGCAAGCCCGGCCCGGCATTGATCTCGACGATGGCTGCATCCTGCTGGCTGAGCGGACGCGAGATATCTTCAGCAACCAGGTCCACACCGGCGATATCCAGCCCGATGATGCGTGCCGCGAGCGACACCATCGCGGCCACTTCGGGATGCACACTATTGGTCACATCGATAGCCACGTTGCCATTGCGCACCACCAATACCGAGGTGCCTGAAGGCGGGACGGAGTCAGCGTGATAACCTTGTCGCTCGATCTCTAACTTAGCTACCGGATTACTGGTCAAATCGATCAGGTCGAGCGGAAACTCTTCTGCCGCACCCCGGCGTGGATCGGAATTGAGTTGCACATCGACCAGTTGTTGCAACGTGGCTTCCCCATCCGCTATCACTCTAGCTTGTTCGCCCTTGGCCGCTGCGGCGAGCTTGCCACCCACCACCAACAAGCGATGCTCATTGCCGCGCACATAACGTTCCACGATGACTTCGCTGCCTTCGGCATCGGCCACAGCAAAGGCTGCTTCCACTTCCGCGCGCGTCATCAGTTCGGTGGAAACGCCACGACCATGATTACCGTCGGACGGCTTGACCACCACCGGCACGCCAATGTCCTCCGCCGCATCCCAAGCATCTGCGGGACTTTCCACCACGCGGCCTTCTGGAACTGGCACACCGCAGGCACTCAACAAGCTCTTGGTCAGGTCTTTGTCACGCGAGATGGTCTCGGCGATGGCACTGGTCTGATCGGTTTCAGCCGTCCAAATGCGGTGTTGCCGTATACCGTACCCCAGCTGCACCAGATTGCCTTCGTTCAAACGGATGGAGGGAATACCACGCTCGGTAGCCGCATCGACGATACATGCGGTGCTGGGCCCCAGACACAAATCATCGACCATGTCGCGCAAGGTTGCGACCGTAGCAGCCACGTCGTAGTCCTGCCCCTGCATCGCAGCTAATACCAGATCGCGCGCCGCATGCAGCGCAGCGCGGCTGACCTGTTCATTGCGCGAGCGCACCACCACCTTATACACACCGCGCACACTGGTACTACGCGCCTTGCCGAAGCCGCTTTGCATACCGGCTTGGTTCTGTAACTCAATGGTGACGTGCTCTAGGATGTGTCCCGGCCAAGTGCCTTCACGCAAACGTTGCAGAAAACCGCCACGTTCGCCTATGCCGCAGCGATGTTCAATCAGAGTTGGCAAGAATGCCGTGAGGCGTTCATAAAATCCGGGGATGGTATTGGATGGGGAGTCTTCCAGCGCTCCGATATCCAACCAAACTTCCAAAACAGGACGATAGGTCCAGATGTTAGGGCCGCGCAGCGGCAATATATTGAGAAACTCCATCTCTTCTTTCTGAGCAAAAAGAATGTGAGGATCAGATGACCCCCACGACTAAGCGCATAACGCACAACTAGGCGTTTCAGTTTACCAGACAGCCATGTAAAATCGTGTAGTCCGAGTAAAACAAAATCCTTGTGAACATCTCCTCCTCCGCCCCTGCCTTACCCTCACGCTGGCTCACCATCGTACAAGCCCATCTAAGCGAATCGGAGACTGCACTCGCCACTCTGGAACTTAACCTTGATGAGCAACTGCGTTTCAACTCCAGTCTGTTGCTACTCACGACCTCACGCTTGATTAGCTTAAGCGCGCAAGGAGCGCTGCACAACTATCCCTATCAGGTCGATGCAACGCTACGTCAACATGACCATGCCGGGCTAGGTACCTTGGCGCTGTTCAGCGCGGAAAATTGCCTACATCGTTGGCGTTATACCTTGTCACTAGACCAAGCGGCACAACGCTTCATCCGCCAATTTAATCGCTTGCGCGACAGCAAGCTAAGCGGCATGCCGTTGCGCGCCGAGACTAACGCATGTTGCGAACGTTGCGGCGCTGATCTATTGAACGATCACTGTCCACAGTGCGACAACGAAGAAGAGCGTCCGCCCTCCACTTGGACGCTGTTGCGCCTGTGGCGCTTCGCGCGACCTTACCGCTGGCAGTTATTGTCCGGCTTCCTGCTGATGCTGGCCGCTACCGCCGCCACGCTGGTGCCGCCCTATCTGACCATGCCGCTGATGGACAAGGTCTTGATCCCCTACCAGAACGGCACGCCTATCGACACGAACACCGTCACTTGGCTGCTCGTCGGCTTGTTTGGTTCAGCTTTGCTGGCTTGGGCGCTAGGCTGGGCCAAGACCTATATCCTCGCGCTGGTGTCGGAGCGTATCGGTGCCGATCTGCGTACTGTCACTTATGAGCATCTGCTCAAATTGTCGCTGGAATATTTCGGCGGCAAACGCACCGGCGATCTGATGGCGCGCATCGGCTCGGAGTCGGATCGCATCTGCGTATTTCTGTCGTTACATCTGCTGGATTTCGCCACCGATGTGCTGATGATTATCATGACAGCAGCGATCCTTATCTCCATCAATCCCTGGCTGGCCGTGGTGACGCTGCTACCGCTCCCCATCATCGCTTGGATGATCCACATCGTGCGCGATAAATTGCGCACCGGCTTTGAAAAAATAGATCGCGTCTGGTCACAGGTGAGTAACGTGCTGGCCGACACCATCCCGGGCATCCGCGTGGTCAAAGCCTTTGCCCAGGAAGACCGCGAGGCGACCCGCTTCCGCGAGGCCAATGCGCACAATCTGCAAGTCAACGACCACATCAACAAGATCTGGTCGCTGTTCTCGCCCAGCGTCACCCTGCTCACCGAAGTCGGACTACTGGTGGTGTGGGCCTTCGGCATCTGGCTGGTGTCACATGACCAGATCACCGTCGGTGTACTGACCGCCTTTTTGGCCTATATCAGCCGCTTCTACACCCGCCTCGATTCCATGAGCCGCATCGTCTCGGTGACACAGAAAGCCGCCTCCGGCGCCAAGCGCATCTTCGACATCTTGGACCATGTCTCCAGCGTGCCCGAACCTACCCACCCCGTGCATCTCAACCAGATCAAAGGTCGTATCACCCTGCGCGACGCGGGCTTCCGTTACGGCAACCGCGCGGTCATCAAAGGACTGAATCTGGACATCGCCCCCGGTGAGATGATAGGACTGGTCGGACACAGCGGCTCAGGCAAGAGCACGCTAGTGAACTTGATGTGCCGTTTCTACGATGTCTCAGAAGGCGCAATCAGCATAGACGGCGTGAATATCCGCCAACTCCCTATCGCGGAATATCGCAGCAATATCGGTTTGGTGTTGCAAGAACCTTTCCTATTCTTTGGCTCGATTGCCGAGAACATCGCCTACGGCAAACCGCACGCTACCCGCGCCGGAATCGTTGCTGCGGCTCGCGCCGCGCATGCGCATGAATTCATCCTGCGCTTACCGCATGGCTATGACTCCCTAGTCGGCGAGCGTGGCCACGGCTTGTCCGGCGGTGAACGGCAGCGCATCTCCATCGCCCGCGCCTTGCTCATAGATCCGCGCATCCTGATATTGGATGAAGCCACTGCCTCAGTGGATACCGAGACTGAGAAAGAGATACAGAAGGCCTTGGACAATCTGGTGCAGGGCCGTACCACCATCGCCATCGCGCACCGCTTATCGACCTTGCACAAAGCCGATCGTTTGGTGGTGCTAGACCGTGGTGAGGTAGTTGAAGTTGGCAACCATGATGAACTGATGTCCAAGCAGGGTGCTTACTATCGTTTGTACTTGGCGCAGGCACGCAATGTGGATACCGACATCGACGCAAAGAGTGACGGAGAGACCGCATGAAAGATTTGAACCTGAGCCGCAACAATGCCGCGCAACTCGTATACACCGACACTAACGGCAAGGCCCATCAAAATGTAGTGGCTGTGCGTGCTTACCCGATCTCCGCCCCAGACGAAGGCATCTCGCTAGTAGGTGAAGATGGTCACGAATTGCTCTGGATAGCGAATATAAACACACTCAATCCTGACAGTCGCGCGCTGTTGGATGGCGAACTCGCCTCGCGCGAATTCATGCCCAAGATCAGCCGCATCTTAGCCGTCAGCAGCTACGCCACGCCCAGTACTTGGACGGTTGAGACCGATCGCGGCAAGTCCGAACTCATCCTCAAAGCGGAAGACCATATCCGCCGCCTGACCCAGGCCACCCTGCTCATCACCGACAGTCAAGGCATCTCTTTTCTCATCGAAGATATTGCTCAGTTGGATAAACACAGCCGCAAGATATTGGACAGATTCCTGTAGTAGCAATTGGCGGCTGACGCGCTGCCGCATCAGTCTTCAACCTTTTATACTTCGACTACGGGACTTGCAACGCTAGCTCGGTACGCCAAGTTCATTCATCACATTCTCATCCAACACCTTTCTTCCACCCAAGCAAAAACCCCGCCGGATCACGGCGGGGTTTAGCGGGACTAAAGCAGTCTCGTTTTAGTGTGCCGATGCAGCTTCTGCATTGATACCTGTGTTCTGACGAACATACAGCTCGTCCCACATTTCTTCAGCGCGCTTGTCACGAGTGAACAAGGAACCGAGTATCACCAACAAGAAGCCCAAGGGGATAGAGATCAAACCTGGGTTCTTGAGCAGGAAGAATGGCTTTTCCAGACCCATGATGCTAGTGGTCTGTCCTTCAACCTTCTTCAAGTCAGCCTGGGCTTTATCTTGAGCTTTTTGTACTTTGGCGATGTCTTCCTGAACCTTCTTCTTCTCGGCTTCGTCTGCTGTGTCAGCCAACTTGGCTTGCAAGGTCACCAACTTTTCCAACGTTCCTGGCTTAGCATCCTTAGCTGGTTCTGCTGGTTTAGCCGGTGCAGCAAGCTTACAGCCTTCTAGTGCGAACAACTCACACATGAAACTGCTGCGTTCTTGTGCCGCTACCGCATCTTTAGCCGGCGCAGCGGGCTCACCGTTCAGCACCTTATTCGCTGCTTTCGCAACAGCCTGAGGATAGGTCATATTAGGCGAGATCATTACCAAGCCGATCGCTGTCAATGAACCTACCACCATGCCCAAGATAATGCCGGTAGTGTTGCACTTCTTCCAGTACAAGGTCAGGAACACGGCCGGCAAATTGGAGGAAGCCGCAACCGCAAAAGCCAGTGCCACCAAGTGCGCAACGTTCTGGCCCTTGGCCAAGATACCGACAGTGATTGCGATCACGCCAATGATGATAGAAGAAACACGCGCCGCAATCACTTGCTCTTGAGGCGTAGCGTGGTCACCACGGATGACGCCGACATAAATGTCATGCGCCATCGCGGATGCTGCGGCCAACACCAGACCCGCAACCACAGCAACGATAGTCGCGAACGCCACCGCAGCCACGAAAGCCAGCATGAAGTTACCCAACATCGAGTTCTCACCGCCGCCCAAGTATTGCGCCAACAAAGGACCTGCCATATTGCCGCCCGCGTCGATCGAAACGATCTTAGCGGAACCAACCAACATCGCAGCACCCGTCCCCAGGAACAGGGTCAGCACATAAAAACCACCGATGATGCCCATCGCCCAGATCACGGAAGTACGAGCAGCCTGAGCTGTCGGTACGGTGAAGAAGCGCATCAGGATATGTGGCATACCGGCAGTACCGAGTACCAAAGCCATACCCAAGGAAATCTGGTCAATGGGATTTTTCAGGAACAGACCAGGCTCAAGGAAACGTTGCCCCAATTCTTCTGGCGTCATCGTCGCAGCAGCACTACCCAGCAACTTTGCGACTTGAGCTTGCACTTTGCTGTCACCTACGACTGCTTGCAGATAACCGGGCAAGCTAAAACCATAAGGAGACCAAACCAAGATCACCAATAGGATAGACGCCATGACCAGCAATACAGCTTTGGTAATCTGCACCCAGGTGGTCGCTTTCATGCCGCCGAACACCACATAAGCCAACATCAAAATACCCACGCCGATGATAGAGATCTCGTAGTCGATACCGATCAGTGTTTTGATCAACACACCGCCACCAACCATTTGCGCGGTCAAGTAAAAAGTGGACACAGTAATGGTGGACAATGCCGCTACGACCTTAGTTTTCTTAGGATCGTTACGGAAAGCCAAGATGTCGCCCATGGTGTACTTGCCGATGTTACGGCAAGGCTCAGCAATCACCAGCAATACAGTGATGTAAGCGACCAACCAGCCCACGGAATACATGAAGCCATCGTAACCGTACAAAGAGATCAGACCTGCGATACCCAAGAAAGAGGCGGCGGACAAATAGTCACCCGCGATCGCCCAGCCGTTTTGGATACCACTGACAGAACGACCGGCCGCATAAAACTCGGAAGTGCTGTGTGTCGTTTTGGAAGCCCATACAGTGATAGCCATGGTGATCGCGATGATCACGCCGAACACGGCAAAGGTCATCCATTTGAATTCATCGGCAACCGCACCACCTGCCGCATATGCAGCACTGCAACCCAGCAGAGCAATCGCTGCCAACATAAACTGCTGATAAGGTTTACTCATTATCGCGCTCCGTTCTTTTGTGTATCGTTGATAATCTCTTGTGCCATCTTGTCGAACTCAGCATTCGCTTTCTTCGAGTAGATGAAAGCAATTACCCAAGCCACGATGAACTCGGAGAGCGCGAACAAGATGCCAACATTGACCACACCCCAGACTTTGATTTTATATAGATCTTGAAAATATGCTGCGCCTATCGGCAACAGGAAATAGTAGACCGTGGAAAAAATCATTAAGCCCCACAGGAAGACTGTTTTTTTGCGGTGTAACGCTTGGAATTTCGGGTCAGCATCAATCGCTGCCCAATTGATATTCGGATTTGACATACTTCCTCCCAATATAGATCGATAAAAAAATCAGAAATGAGCTTTCTGACCAACTTGCACAACGGGCAGGAGGTTACGTGAAGCACATCGCTAATGCAATGCAAACACACCCTCTACAGGAGCGATACTAGACGCGCGCGCGCGCCCAACGCTGCATGCTTTCCAACTGATTCAGCTGAACCAGGCTGCTGATTTTTTTCATACGTGCTTGATGCAACAACACTTGTAATAATTGCGCAGTCACCAAGGCATCGGCCATCGCATGGTGGCGCGCGTCATTGCGTATGCCGAAGTGGTCTATCCAGTCATCCAAAGAATTGAGCTTGGCGGACAGCGTCGGATAGAGTGCAGGTGCGAGGTAAGCAACATCTGACCACTTGTGTTTGAAGTTCAATCCCAAGTGGTCGCTCATGGCGCGCCGTATCATGGTCTGATCGAAAGTCACATGGAATGCAATAAGCGGGGCTTTGCCCAGATAGGCCAAGAAGTTCAGCAAGGCTTGCGCCGCAGGTATGCCCTCAGTTTGAGCCGAACCCGTAATACCGTGCAGCAGAATATTATCCTTGTCACTGACGTGCGCTTGCTGCAATACCACATAGAAACTATCCGCCAAATCGATCTGGCCACGCACCACGGCCACAGCACCTATCGAGATCAGCTTGTCTTTGACGAGATTCAGACCACTGGTCTCGACATCGACCACCACATAGCGTGCAGCATGGAACGGGCTAGCCAAGTCTGGGTTGGGCAAGGCTTGCCATGCTTTGAGGCAAACCTGTTGCGACGCACTCAGCCGTGGGCGCACAAACAGATTTTTCAGCCCAGCCATCACAAGTGATATTCCAGCGCTAAGCGCGCTTGCAGTTTACGCGCCTGGCGGAACGCTTCTTTCAATATGCGTCTATCCAGTTCATTCAAGCGCACCGGGTCGATCAGGTTATCCAGTGCCGCATCGCTCATCCCAACAGCGCTCTGTTCATCGTGATGGCGCAGGCGCAACACTTGGATAAACAAGAACGCATCTATCCAAGCCTCAACTTCGGCGGGATGTATTTTGAGTTTGGCTGCACTGGCACGCAGTCGCTGTATCGTATTGGTGGGCGTAACGCCCGCCGCCAAGCTAAAGATGCGCGCCGCATCGACAAACGGCGTGATGCCATTTAGTTTCAAATCGAGCTTATTCTCTTTGCCCACCACAAAATCGCGCACCACCCCCAGCGGGGGACGATTGTGCGTAGCGTTCTCTGCCATCTGGTGCAGGAAGCGCGTGTTGTCACCAGCAACCCGCAGCAACCAACTGCGGAGTTCATCCGCCAGCGACTGTTCACCATGGATGGGGCGAAAATCAAAGAAGATGGAAGCGTGCAGTAACGCCTCGGGCGTACCGTTCATAATCCAATCCGAATAGGCGTGCTTCCACTCATCGAGTGAGAGACACCATTGCGGATTACTCGCCATCATCTCACCTTTACATAAAGGAAAGCCGCACCGATCCAAGGTCTCATTGATGCGACGAGCCACAGGCAATAGTTTGGCGCGCACCTGATGCGCATCCATACCTGCGGGGATCAGGAAGATGAGCGCATTGTCCTGATCGGTATTGAGCGTCTGCTCGAAGCGCCCTTCCGAACCCAGTGCCATCCAGCACAAACCATCATGCAAGGGCGTACCAGTCAGACCGCTAGCGTCAAACTCCAGTTCGACTACGCGGGCGGTGAGCAGGTCATTAAAAGTTGAGATGAACTGGGTCAGCTGCTCGGGTGCAACCCCCTGCGCCATCATGTTGTGCGCCATACTGCGGATATCGGCAGCAGCACTTTGCAACTCTGCCAGTTGTTGCGCATGGCGTATGGAAGAACCGATTTGGCGTAGCCCCACACGCTGCAAGGCAAATAAATCCTTCTCCGAAACCAACCCAACCAAACGCTCGTTCTCCACCACTGGCACATGACGAAAACCATGCTTAGCCATGAGCAGGGCTGCCTCATGCGCCAGCGCCTGCGGTGACAACACGGTCAGCGTGGTAGTCATCACGGTGATGACCGGCGTATTCAGATCGATTTGCGGCAAGGCGATGCGCTCCAATACGTCGGGTAGCGTGAGAATACCCACAGGGCGCCCCTCGCCATCGACCGCAATCATGGAACCCACCCGCGTGCTATGCATAGTCTGCAATACCTCAGCCACCGTCGTGTGCGGTGCACAAGTCACCGGTGTGCGATGGATAAGCGCGGATAAGGGGCTGGTCAAGGATTGCTGTTCAGCACCGGATTGTGTGTATTGCGCCTGTATGACTTGCTTGGAATGTTCCAGCAGATTGGCGATGCGGCGCGTACAAAAATCACGGAATGGCGCACTCACGCCTAACAAAGTATGGAAATCGGCGACCGACAACTCATAACAGAAAGTGTCTTGCCCGGCGCGGTAGACACTGGCTACAGCACGGTTAGCCAACAGCGCACCCAGCGGAAAACACTCCCCCTCCACCAACTCCATCCAAGTATCAGACTCAGTAGCGTCTGCCACATTCTGCTCGGCCTGTACCACGCCCTGCTTAATCACCAGAAAGCGCTGCACCTCGCCTTGCTCGGGTGACACGATTACCTCATCTTTGGCGTAATAGGCTAAGCGCATGCGCTCCAGCAGCCAACCTATATCTGCGCGTTCCATGCGATCGAACGGTGCGTGACGCATCAACTGGTCGATTTGGGAAGGATGTATCGCACTCACCTTAATACCTCGCAACTATACAAATTTGATTTGGGCCTACTCAGCCGCGAGCGGGCGGATACGCGACTAACCGGATGCGCTTTCCGGCTCGAGTAAGGCGCTGATCTCTTGCAAGGCTGGCAACTCGCTCAACGTGCGCAGATTGAGGTCATCTAATAATTGTTTGGTGGTCGCGAACAACTCGGGCTTGCCGGGTACATCACGCGTGCCAATCACATCGATCCAACCGCGCACCTCCAGCGTCTTGAGTATCTGTGCGGAGACTGCCACACCGCGTATCTCCTCAATGTCGCCGCGTGTAACCGGCTGATGATAAGCGATGATAGCTAAGGTCTCCATCACGGCACGCGAATAACGCGGTGGCTTCTGCGGATTCAATCTATCCAGATACATCTGCATATGCGGCTGGGTACGAAAGCGCCAACCGCTGGCCACCCGGGTAAGCTCCACACCACGCCCCTGCCAATCTTTGGCCAAGTCTGCCAGTAAATCTTCCAGTTGAGCATTGTCCAGTGACACGTCGCTGAGTTTCTTCAATTCGCTGAGCGGCAAGGGTTCGGCTGAGGTGAGTATGGCT
>JAVHRA010000120.1:0-2729 GCA_036171395.1 Gallionella sp.
CGGAAACCGTTCCTGTTTGTGTTCCCGCTGACCTTATTGCTAATTACGCATAATGTATATTATGTCAAACTCCGGAACCTGCAAATACTGTTCATATTAGTACTTCTAATGCCTTATCAGTACTAATGCAGTGCTCGTTTTTGACCGTTAATGAAAAACACTAGCTTTTATTTACGTCTTGACTATAATGCTCAACTTGCCGCAAACATGCGGCATTTAGTTCATCGTTATCTGACCTACCTCTCGCACGAGTTCAAATCGTGCCTGTCTATATAAATCCAAATGCCTGCTAACTTAGGCTGTGGATTTTCCGGTTAGCAACGATGTTTATTGCGCCGGTTGATCGTCTACCCGATTTGGGTTGTTTTGCCTGCGCTTACCTAAGGGAATTTTACATGCTCGTTACGCACAGTCGCGTAAAACGATCAGCTTCGTGCTGAAGTTTTATCCTGTACGTGAAGTTCGTTCCCGCATAAAAAAGGAAGCAATATGTCGTTTGAAATTTTAAATCTGAATTCTAATATCCTGAAGGCTATATCCGAGTCTGGTTATACCGAAGCTACACCTATTCAAGCACAAGCAATTCCTGAAATCATGGCTGGCCATGATTTGATGGCTTCGGCACAAACCGGCAGCGGTAAGACCGCTGCATTCATACTGCCTGCCTTGCATCGTTTGGCAACTGCATCCACCCTGCCAGGCAAAGGCCCTCGCGTTTTGGTACTGACACCTACACGTGAATTGGCTCAACAAGTCTGTGATGCTGCAACTAAATATGGCAATAACATGCGCTTCAAGATCATCAGTATCTTGGGTGGTATGCCATATCCGGTTCAGAACCGTATGTTGTCTGGCCAAGTTGATATTCTGGTTGCGACACCAGGTCGTCTGATTGACCATTTGGAACGTGGTCGTATCGACTTCTCACGCTTGGAAATGCTGATCCTTGACGAAGCTGATCGCATGTTGGATATGGGTTTTGTGGATGATGTAGAACGCATTGCTGCAGCCACACCAGAAACACGTCAAACGCTCCTATTTTCGGCAACGCTGGATGGCGTAGTTGGTAACTTAGCTAGCCGTTTGCTCAAATCTCCCAAGCGTATCAGCGTTTCTGCGGCAAAAGATAAGCACGAAAACATCGAACAGCGCATGATGTTTGCTGATGACGTAGCCCATAAAAACAAGATGTTGAGTCACTTGTTAACCGATACCGAAGTAAATCAAGCAATTGTTTTCACCGCAACCAAGCGTGATGCAGATGGACTGGCTGATCAATTGTCAGCACAAGGTCATTCCGTTGCAGCACTGCACGGCGATATGAGCCAACGCGAACGCAATCGCACTTTGCTCAGCATGCGTAATGGCAGCATCCGTATTTTGGTTGCAACCGATGTTGCAGCGCGCGGTTTGGACGTGCGTGGTATCTCACACGTAATCAATTTCGATTTGCCTAAGTTTGCAGAAGACTACGTACACCGTATTGGTCGTACAGGTCGCGGCGGCGCTTCTGGTATCGCGATTTCATTCGCCTCTAACCGCGATGCACAGATGCTTAAGCGTATCGAACGTTACACAGAACAGACTATCAAGATGCACACCATCGAAGGCCTGGAACCAAAATACAAACTGCGCACAGGCAGCAGCGCGCCTTCAGACCGTGGTCCCCGTCGCAGCAATGGCGGTGGCTTTGGTGGCAATGGCGCTAACCGTAGCAATAGTAGTGGTTTTGCTGGTAACCGTGGCAATGGCGGTGGCTTCACTGGCAACCGCGATAACAACGCAGGTGGTTTCGGTGGTGGTAATCGTAGCACTGGCAATGCAGGTGGTTTCGGCGCCAACCGCGCGCCATACCATAGCGCACCAGATAGCCGTCACGAACATGCTCCACGTCGTGAGTCTCAAGGTTTTGGCGCACCACGCACCGCTAACACTCAAAGCGCTGGTCAAGGCTTTGGTGCTCAGAATCAAGAACGCAGTTTTGGTAACAACCAAAATCGTGGTTTTGGCGCTCAGAATCGCGGCGGTAACAGCGCGCCGCGTCGCACCTCTAGTGACCGTCCAGCCTTTGGTGGCAACCGTGGTGGTAACAATGGTGGCAATGGCGGATTTGGTAGCCGATAAACTTAGCTTGTTAAGCCAGTAAAAGAAAAAGCACGCCTAGGCGTGCTTTTTTACGTCCTATATGGCTTGCTAATCGGATCAGTGTGCTTAGTAACACAACTGCTAACGCATCAATGCTAATAATCTGCTGTGATGCTGGGCTAGAAATCCCGGTTGCGACAACTTGGGGTAATTTCACTCCGGTAGATTGAATAAGTAACGGTGCCTCTCACTCATCATCGCTGTTACTAATAAAAAAGCCGACTTGCGTCGGCTCCTTTATTCAAAGCTAGAAGTGAATTACTTCAAACCAACGATGAAGTGTGCCAAAGATTTGATCTCAGCATCAGTAGCGCCCATACCTTTAGGAGGCATCATGCCGAACTTCCAGCCAAATTGACCACCTTTAGTGATGTTAGCAACCAGAGTTGCTTCTGCATCAGCCTTACCAGCGTACTTAGCAGCAACATCTTTCCATGCTGGACCCACTACCTTTTTGTCGATAGCGTGGCAAGCGCCACACTTAGCTTTACCTGCAGCTGGCATGTCAACTGCCATTGCGCTACCTGCGACCATCAAACCTGCTACTGTCAAACCTGCGATGATAGATTTCATATTATTCCCTC
>JAVHRA010000121.1:0-2723 GCA_036171395.1 Gallionella sp.
ATCGTCGGATGGAAAGGGCACACGAGTAGGGGTGTCGCGCATCACCGTCTCCAAATACTTCAACGGCAATCAGGGCATCAAAACCGAGACACGCCGCCGCATCGAACAAGCGTGCAACGAGCTCAACTACGTGCCCGACCCACTGGCCGTGGGCTTGGTCAAAGGCCGCTCACATCTAATCGGAGTGGTGATACCGGTGGTCAGCGAACCCTTCTTCGCTGAAGTGCTCGCGGTCATAGAGGAGCAGGCCGCCGACATGGGCATGCGCGTAGTGATCCAGTGCTCCTATAACGACCCCGCACGCGAAGCCGCAGCGCTGTTGGCATTGCGCGCCATGAAGGTTAAGGGCGTAGTGTTCACCCCCATCGCCGCGCAGAACAACGTCGAATTACTGAGCAAGCTGGAAAAAGAGATGCGCATCGTTTATCTGGACAGCTATCTAAAACCGAACTGCCATTTCGTGATGAATGACAATATACAAAGCGTGGGCTTGATTACGCGTTATCTGCTCAGTCGCGGTCATCGTCCCGCTTATCTCGCAGCGCCACCTGTCGCCAACCCATCCGGGCCCGAGCGTGTGGCGGGTTATCTGGCGGCGATGAAGGAAGCTGGCAGTGCGCCGTTTCTCGTGCCAACCAACAACCCCGCCGCAACGTGGGATTTCGAAGCATTCGCGATGCACCATACGCTGAACATGCTAGGTACCGGCTCATGGAACAAAGAGAAGCGCACGGCCCTAGTCTGCGCTACTGATCGCTTAGCCATAGGCGCGATGGCGGCGTTCCGCAAGTTCGGTTTGGAACCGGGCAAAGATGTGGCTTTCGTGGGACACGATGATTTGCCGGTATGTGACTACCTGCATCCCACCTTGACTACCGTAAGACAGGACGTCACCGCGATAGGACGGGCCATCATGGATTGTTTGCGCCAAGACGACAGCGTGTTCACTGCCAAACAGCCATTCTTTCAACGCAGATACGCGGCACGTTTAATCGTCAGAGAGTCCGCTTAACAGAAGAGATGGTGCTGGAAAGAGGAATCGAACCTCCGACCTACGCGTTACGAGTGCGTTGCTCTACCAACTGAGCTACTCCAGCAATGAGGGGGCTGATTATAGATTAAGCGTTGCGACTAACGCCAGCGGTAGGCATCGCTCACGATAGCTTGCGGGCGTTGCGTAATCTCGTTTACCAATAGCTCTGCACTCGCCAACGACATGGTCACGCCATAACGAAAGTGGCCGGTGTTGGCATACAGATTGGAGAGGTCGGGATGGCGGCCTATGGTAGGAATGTTGTCCGGCGAGCCGGGACGGAAACCCGCCCAATGCTTGATCGGCATAAGGCCGCGCCAAGCGGGCAGTATCTCGTACACCTTACGCAACATATCGTCGCGCGCCTCGGCGGTAGTGGATTTATCAAAGCCCACGTCCTCCAACGTGCTGCCTACCAACACATGCCCATCGCGACGCGGGATCAGATACAGCCCGTTCCTGACCAAAATATGCTGGAGCGGTGGCGTGTCAAATTTGAACAACAGTATCTGCCCGCGTATCGGCTTCACATCCATATGCAGCGCATGCTCACCCAAGAGCTGCTTGCTCCAAGCGCCGGCGGTCACAACGTAGCCGTCCGCAGCAACCTCACCCTGCGCGGTACGCAGCGCACAGATACGCTCGCCTTGCACCGCGAAACCCAGCACTTCCTGTTGTTCGCATATCGTACCGCCCAGCCTTTCCACGCGCTTGCGTAAGGTGTGTAACAGACGCGGGTTACGCACTTGCGCCACCGCCGGCAGCAGCAAGCCGGTTTGGCCGCCCAGATATTCATCTACTGCACAAGTCTGCGCGACAAAAGCATGTTGCTCGCACCACGCGAGCGCCTGCGACATATCGAAAGGCGGCAACACCAGCATGCCGCTCTGAATATATTCGGGATCGATGCCAGTATGCTGTTGCAAGTCCGCGATGGCTTGCGGGAACATCGCCATGCTGCGATGCGCCAGACGCGTCACCGCGTCCGGGTAGTCCCACGAGCACAGCGGCGACATGATGCCGCCACCGGCCCAAGAGGCTTCCTGACCGACCTGGCCGCGCTCTAGCAAAGTCACGCGATAACCTTCGGTCAGCAGCGCGATGGCACTGCTCAGCCCGACAGCTCCCGCACCAATAATGACGAAATCGGCACTCACTGGCTCAGTGTTTTTCTACGATGGGAATAAGCGTCTTGGGCAAGGGGAACACCACATTCTCGATGATGCCCTGTAGCTCGACCACCTCGCTGCCACCCAGTTGTTTCAATCGAGCGATAACGCCCTGCACCAATACCTCAGGTGCGGAAGCGCCCGCGCTGATCCCCACTTTGCGCTTGCCCACGAACCACTCGGGTTGCAACTCCTCGGCGTTATCGACCAAATAAGCAGGCAGTCCAACATTGGCCGCAACTTCGCGCAAGCGATTGGAATTGGAACTGCTAGGCGAGCCGATCACCAGCACCACATCGCATTGTTGAACCAACAACTTCACCGCATCTTGGCGGTTTTGTGTGGCGTAACAGATGTCATCTTTCTTAGGGCCGGTGATGAACGGAAAACGATTCTTGAGTGCAGTGATGATGCCTGCGGCATCGTCTACCGACAGCGTGGTCTGGGTGACGTAAGCCAAGTTCTGTTCGTCTGCCACGTTGAGCTTCAGCACATCGGCAGGCGACTCGACCAGATACATA
>JAVHRA010000122.1:0-2720 GCA_036171395.1 Gallionella sp.
GCGTAGTAACTCATCGCCAAAGTGCGCGGGATGGGGGTGGCACTCATCATGAGTTGATGGGGTTCGTTGCCTTTGTTGCGCAACGCTAACCGTTGCTGCACACCGAACTTATGCTGCTCATCGACGATCACTAGCCCTAGTTTTTTGAATTCGACACTGGCTTGAAACAGCGCATGGGTGCCGATGGCGATCTGTGTCGTGCCGTCCGCGATATGTGCAATCGCCAGTGTCTTGTCTTTCTTCTTCAAGCTACCCGATAGCCATACCGGCGTCAGTCCCAGCGGGGTCAGCCATTCGCACAGTTTGAGATAGTGTTGTTCGGCGAGGATCTCGGTGGGGGCCATAAAGGCCACCTGATAGCCGTTCTCTATGGCTTGTAGCGCAGCGAGTGCGGCGACCACAGTCTTGCCGCTGCCCACATCGCCCAGCAACAAACGTTGCATGGGATGGCCCTGCGCGATGTCATGCGCGATCTCGCCCAGCACCTTCTGCTGCGCACGGGTGAGTTGATAGGGCAGCGCTTTGAGTAGTTGCGGGACGAGTTTTTGCTTAGCGCCTAACTTAGGCGCGCTGCGCTTGCCGCGTTCACGGTGATGCACGCGCATAGAAAGTTGTTGCGCCAACAGCTCATCGAATTTGATGCGTTGCCAAGCAGCGTGATTGCGTTCTTCTAACTGCGTGGCCGAGACATCTGGACTGGGGTTGTGCAGCAACTTGATGCTGGCAGCGAAGTCGGCAAGCTGTAACTCTTGTAGCAGTGCCTCGGGCAAGGTGTCGTTGAGCGGCACCACCTCCAGCGCGTTGAGGATGAGTTTGCGCAACACCGCTTGCCCCAGGCCGGCGGTAGTCGGATAGACCGGCGTGAGGCTGCTGCTGAGTGGCGTGGCCTCGTTTGCGACGCGGCATTTTGGGTGCACCATCTCCATGCCGTAATAGCCCATGCGCGCCTCGCCGATGGCGCGTATGTTTTGTCCGACCGCAAGTTGCTTTTGCTGACTGGGATAAAAATTCAGGAAGCGCAGATATAACGCGCCCGTCTCGTCTTCAATCCGGCACACCAAGGTGCGGCGCGGACGAAAGGTGACTTCGTTATGCGTGATGACACCTTGGATTTGCACGGTCTCGCCGGGTTGTAGTGAGTCTATGGGCGCGAGACTGGTTTCATCCTCGTAGCGCAGCGGCATATGCAGCACCAGCTCGCTGCGGTGATGCACACCCAGCTTGGCAAGCTTCGCTAAGGTGGCCGGTGAGATTTTTGCGGGTGTGCTCAATACTGCAAAACAAGCACGCCATCCGCTTCGACCAGCGCATTGCGCGGCAGCGCCGCCACGCCTACCGCAGCGCGTGCGGGATACGGCTGATGGAAGTAGGTCGCCATGATTTCGTTGACCTTGGCGAAGTGGCTCAAGTCGGTGAGGAAGATATTGATCTTGACCACGTCGTCGAGACTGCCGCCGGCGGCATCGGCCACCGCGCGCAGGTTCTGGAACACGCGATGGATCTGCGCTTCTATGCCGTCCACCATCTGCATGTTGGTCGGGTCGAGGCCGATCTGCCCGGACAGATAGACGGTGTTGTCCACGCGCACCGCTTGCGAGTAAGTGCCGATGGCGGCGGGAGCGTCGGGTGTTTGGATGATGAATTTATTGGCCATGAAAGTCTCCTTGAAAGATGCAATGTTTAGGTAATCACTGTTGGTGCTGCGCGACCGGTTCGTGTGCGTAATTCTGTTAGTTGCAGCGCGATGCCTATCAGTTCGGCCAGTGCGGCTTGTGCATCTAATTTATGTTTCGCGACATCCGGCTCGTAGGCTTCCAGATAGATGCGTAAGGTCGCGCCTTCGGTGCCGGTGCCGGACAAGCGGAATACGATGCGTGAACCATCGGTGAAGATGATGCGTATGCCTTGGCCGGTGCTGACGCTGTGGTCGATCGGGTCGGTGTAGCTGAAGTCATCGCACAGCGCTACGGTGTAGCTGCCGAATTTCTTGCCGGGCAGAGTGGTGAAGCCGTCTTTGAGCAACTTCATCATGGCGTTGGCGGCATCGGTGGGGATGCCTTCGTAGTCGTGGCGCGAATACACATTGCGACCGAACTGCGCCCAGTGTTGCAACGCGATGTCTTCCACGGATTGTTCGCGTGCCGCGACGATGTTGAGCCAGAACAATACTGCCCATAGACCATCTTTCTCACGTACGTGATCCGAGCCAGTGCCGAAGCTCTCTTCGCCGCACAGCGTGACCTTGCCGGCATCCATCAGATTGCCGAAGAACTTCCAGCCGGTCGGTGTCTCGTAGCAGGGAATGCCCAGCACTTTTGCCACACGATCAGCGGCAGCGCTGGTCGGCATAGAGCGCGCGATGCCCGCCAAGCCTGCCTTGTAGCCGGGTGCCAGTTTGGCATTGGCCGCGATCATGGCAAGACTGTCGGAGGGATTGACGAAGAAATGCTTGCCCAAGATCATGTTGCGGTCGCCGTCACCGTCCGATGCCGCGCCGAAATCTGGTGCATCCGCGCCGTACAGGATCTCGACCAACTCGTGTGCGTAAGTGAGGTTGGGGTCAGGATGGCCGTTGCCAAAGTCAGGCAGCGGCACCGCGTTCATCACACTGTTCGCTGGCGCGCCCAGACGCTTGAGGAAGATCTCGCTGGCATACGGGCCAGTAACAGCATGCATCGCGTCGAACTTGATGCGAAAGCCACTTGCCAGCAGCGCACGTA
>JAVHRA010000123.1:0-2717 GCA_036171395.1 Gallionella sp.
CTGCGTATTTCGGAGCATCGTGACCGGTCATTTCGCTAAAGCGTGACCAGTGATTTCGGTCTATCGTGACCAGCTGTTTCGCTAAGCCGTGACCGATTTTAGGTGTCGACCGAAATGAGCGGTCACGACTTAGCGAAATAGAAATCAGTAAAGAAGAGGTGTTGCGCATGAACTAGGAGACCGAGCATCCTCCCGCGATTTTGGCGGGGGAATGAAATGCCGGTGAAACAAGTATCCATGCGTAAAATCAAAGAATGCCTGAGAATGAAATGGTCGTGCGGACTCTCGCATGCTCAGATCGCCAACGCATTGGGACTATCCAAGGGGGTGATCTGCAAATATGCCCAGCTTGCAGAAACGGCCGGCCTGGATTGGGACAAGGTTTCGTCCCTCGATGAAACAGCACTCCAGCACCTGCTCATCCCCGGCATCAAACACACTCGTGGCGCACGCCCCCTGCCTGATTGGGCCATCGCTCATCGCGAGATGCACAAGAAGGGCATCACGCTGCAGTTGCTGTGGGAAGAGTACGTCGAAGCCCATCGTGGCGTGGTCACCTACCGCTACACGCAGTTCTGCCAGCTGTATCACGACTATGCCGCCACGCTCAAACGCTCCATGCGCCAGATACATCGCGCCGGCGAGAAGCTGTTCATCGACTACGCCGACCCTACCGTGCCGATCATCGATCAGTGCTCAGGCGAGATCCGCCAGGCACACATCTTTGTTGCAGTGCTTGGCGCATCCAACTACACCTATGCGTGTGCCACGGCCAGGGAGAAGCAAGCGGACTGGTTGCATGGCTTGACGGGCGCGCTGAACTTTATCGGCGGCGTACCCGAAATGATCGTGCCTGATTGCCCCAAAGCGCTGGTCACCCACGCCGACCGGTATGAGCCGTTGGTCAATCGCGTGGCACAAGACTGTGCACGTCACTATGGCACGGTGATCTTGCCAGCCCGTCCGCGTCATCCCCAGGACAAGGCACTGGCCGAAGTCGGCGTGCAAATCGTCGAGCGCTGGATATTAGCCCGCTTGCGTCATCGCACCTTCTTCAGCCTGGCTGAACTCAACCAGGCGATCCGCCCGTTGCTGGATGACTTGAACCGCCGTCCCTTCCAGAAGAAGGATGGCTGTCGTGAAGAATGGTTCCGGCTACTGGATCGTCCTGTCCTGAAAGCCTTGCCGGCTCACCCGTACGAGATGGCGACCTTCAAATACTGCAAGGTCAACATCGACTATCACGTCGACATTGAAGGGCATTACTACAGCGTGCCGCACAGCCTCGTCAGGCAAGAACTGGAAGCGCGGATCACCTGCGCCACGGTGGAACTGCTGTTCCGTGGCAGCCGTGTCGCGTGCCATGCCAAGAGCGCCAGGCGTGGTGCGCACACCACGGTGGCGGAGCACATGCCGGCGGCGCACCGCGCGCACCTGGAATGGTCGCCGCAACGCTTGCTGGACTGGGGGCGCGACATCGGCCCGAACACCCATCGTATCGTGGATTACCAACTGACCAGCAAACCGCATCCCGAGATGGGCTACCGGGCGTGTTTGGGGTTGCTGTCGCTGGCACGCCAGTTCGGCAAACAACGACTGGAGGCGGCGTGTGCCAGGGCGGTGGCATTGGGCGCACTGAATCGTCGCTCGGTCGTCAATATCCTGAAAGCCGGACTGGACAGCAAACCGCTGCCCATCACGCCCTCTGAACAACATGCCGCGCAAGCAGACTGGATCTCACCGCTCCACGACAACGTGCGCGGATCAAGTTATTACCACTGATCGCAACACAACCCAAGAAAGGAAATACCCGATGTTGATACAACACACCCTGACACAACTGAAATCACTGAAGCTGGACGGTATGGCTCACGCACTGGAGGAGCAACAGATCATGCCTGCCAGCCAGGCGCTGACCTTCGAAGACCGGCTGGGCCTACTGGTCGAGCGGGAAATCGCCTGGCGCGACAACCGCCGTTTGGAGCGGCTATTGCGGCAGGCCAAACTGAAACAGGCGCAAGCGTGTATGGAGGACATCGACTATCGCGGCAGTCGCGGGCTGGATAAGCGGCTCATGGTCACGCTGGCGGGATGCGAGTGGATACGACGTTCGCAAAACGTGTTGCTGACCGGAGCCACCGGCGCGGGCAAGACATGGCTGGCTTGTGCATTGGGCAATCAAGCCTGCAGACAGGGCTTCTCGGTCATGTATGTGCGCGTGCCACGCTTATTGGAACAATTGCGTATTGCTCACGGCGACGGGAGTTTCGGAAAACTGTTGGCACAGCTGGCCAGGATTGACGTGTTGCTATTGGACGATTGGGGGTTAAGTCCGCTGCAATCATCCGAACGGCATGATTTGCTGGAAGTGGTGGATGACCGGGTCAATACACGTTCCACCATCATCACCAGCCAGTTGCCGGTGGATCATTGGCACGCCTGGCTGAATGATCCCACGCTGGCTGATGCCATCCTGGACCGGCTGGTGCATGCATCACACCGCGTTGCACTGAAGGGAGAATCACTCAGAAAAAAACACCCTGAAACCACTTCGACAGAATCTATCGTGACCGATTGAGGTAGAATTTAAACCCCGCGCAACATCCTTCAAGCAGCGGTCACGATAGACCGAAACAGCTGGTCACGTTGGCCGAAATACGCATAATTCCATCACCGCCGCCAAATACAACCAGCCCGTCTTGGTGCGGATGTAGGTG
>JAVHRA010000124.1:0-13178 GCA_036171395.1 Gallionella sp.
CGTACTTGTTGGTCAACTTGCTGCCCTGTGCTTCCATCACCGCCGGACTGGTGTAATTTTCCGAGGCGATCAGTTCGATATGCTCTTCCTGACGGCGATTCTCATTTTCGATGGCTGCCCAGAGTTCAGGGTCGGTATGCGCGATGGTGTTTTTGCTGGAGAACATGGTGAAGATTCCTAAAGTATTGAAAGCGTGAAAGGCGCGGATTCTATCACGAGCCGCCCCACAAAAAACCCCCGCCGCATCCTGTGCAAGGGGGCTGGACACCGCCTAGACTCACCCCAACTACCAGGCGGTAAAGGCTACAGGCTGACACCAAGGGCCATAACGCGCGCCGTCATCCAACAAACGCAGACGGATGAAATAGGTTCCCGTGGGCAAGGTGGGCAATAGTGCGTAGTCCTGACGCAAAACGACGCTGGGGAGGGGCTGTTGAAAGCCGGCATCCTGGGCAATTTGCAGTTCATAGCGATAACCTTTGACATCCTTCCATCCGGTCAACAGTGACTTGCCATTATTGATAGGCCGCGAAGGTGTAATGACTGGAAAGTCTGCCGGCGCAGGGGGAGGCGGGGGAGGCACTACCACCGGCGGCACCTTGACCTGCAACACTGCGAGTGCGGGCATCCCCTGCAAACCATGTTCGTCGACCGCGCGCAGACGCAGCCAATAGCGCCCTTCCGCCAAGCCCTTAATCACGACGTGCCGATCTTGTGCCGCCACCGGCGCGACCAACTGCGTCATGGCCTCGTCCGTGGCCAGTTCGCCACGGTAAGCCTTGGCACCAACCGTCTCCGGCAGAGCAAAGCTCAACGCATCCGGTGCGAAAGTATCGGGAAAAGTCGGAAAGACTGGTGCAGCGAGGAGCGGCACCACACTAGGCGCATGCACCCCATCGGCTACCGAACCCTGCCCGCCGGCTAGCGCCAAAGATGCTTTACCCGCATCGAAACCGACCAGCCCGTTCTCGATCTCAGCTAGGGTGTTTTCGCCCTCCTGCCCCATACGGAAATGCGTACCACGCACGCCTATGGTGCCGTGCATCGCCTGGATGCGCAGCGGCGCTTGTGCATCGGGATATTTTTTCTTAATGGCATCGATGCGACCGGTAACCAGACGGAACACCGCACTGAAAAAGTCGCCGCGCTCCTTCTTCTGCAATTCCTTGGCTTGCAACTCAGTTTTTTCCAGCAGATTCAAAGTGGAACCATCCGGCAGATGCATGCGCGCCGACGCGCCGTTCGCGGTCTCCAGCTGATCTCCGCTGACCACGACATCGCCTACTTGCGCGACTTTGCCGTTCACTTTGACTTCACCCACAACAGCTTCGATACGCGCCTCGGCGGGATAATTCTTCATCCAAGCCAGCGGAATACTCAGCATCTGCTTGGGATGCACCAGATTGGCATCCTGCAACTTATTGTATTTAGCCACCTCCGCCCAACGCCCCGGACTATCCAACAGTTGCCTCGCAAGCTGCCCCAGATTGTCGCCGCGCTGCACTTGATAGACAAAGTCTGTACTTGCCGCACTAACATCCGCATACGCTGCCTGCATACCCATCAGGCAACACAGACACACCCCCAACTCACTGATACGTTTCATGCTCTTCCCCTCGCGCGATGCCGCTTAAGCTGCACCGATTTAATCTACCGTGAATGACAACTCTTCACTCCAATCGCCTTGCACGCCTTCGACGTTAGTAGCGCGTACCCGAACGAAATAATGACCGGCATCCGGCTTGGGGATACTCAGCTCATTGTTCTTCACAATGATGTCCACCAGCGGGAAATCAAAATTATGGCTAGCCGACATCTGGCATTGGTAGCGCAGCCCCGCCTCACCTTGCCAATCAATGTGCAAACGATGTCCGGCAAAGCTCAAAGAAGTGGGCTTGAGTGCGATTTTTATCGCAGGTGCAGCCGCATGCTTCTTGACGACGAACTGTGTCGTCGCAGTCATGCCCTGCAAGCCATGCTCATCCACCGCACGCAAACGTAACCAATACTGTCCTTCCGCCAAGCCATTGATCCTAATCAATTCACTATCCGCACTGACCGGCGCCAACAACTGCGTAAACCCAGCATCAGCGGCCAACTCACCACGGTAAGCCTTGGCATCTGGCAGCGCAGGCATACTGAACTGCATCTCATTTGGCGGAAAATCCTGACTCATATCGGGAAATTGAGGGGCGGGGAGCAAGGGGATCATCACTGGCGCATGCACGCCATCGCCCAGCGACCCCTGTGCTGCACCCAGAGCGATTGTGGGCGCGACCGCCTCATCGCCAAATGCCACCAACCCGTTTTCGATCTCGGCCAGCGTGTTGCCCTGTTCCTGACCCATGCGGAAATGCGTACCGCGCACGCCTATGGTGCCATGCATCGCTTGTATACGCAGTGGCGATTGGCCATCGGGATACTTCTTCTTGATGGCATCAATGCGCCCCGTCACCAAACGGAACACCGAGCTGAAAAAATTGCCCTGTTTCTTTTTAACCAGTTCGCTGGCTTCCAGCTGCGTCTTCTCCATCATGCTGAGCAAGGAGCTGTCTGGCAGATTCAAACGCACACTGGCCCCCGCTGCCGTTTCCAAACGCGCGCCCTGCGCCACCAAGTCGCCCACTTTGGCGGGCTGGCCGTTCAAGGTCACAGTACCGTTTATAGATTCGATGCGTGCCTCGGCGGGGTAATTCTTCAACCAGGGCAGTTGGATGTGCAAGACCTGACCCGGCGTGATGACTTGCGGATTCTTGAGCTTGTTGTATTGGGCGACTTCAGGCCAACGTTTAGTGGTATCAAGGATGTTCTGTGCAAAGGTGCTTAGATTGTCACCCTGTTTTACGGTATATAGATAATCTGCATCCGCGCCAAAAGCCATGGGGCTCAGCAAGGTCAAAGCGAACAACAACCCTAGCGATTCCTTTTTCATATGCAACTCCTGTCGTTATTTTTTTAGTTTCGGCAGAGCTAAGCGGGTGGGCTGTTCCGTTCTGCTAACTCCCCGCCACGGTCATACCTTCTACCAATATCGAACCACATTGCCGCGAACCCTGCACCAGCACATCGTTACCCACTGCGACGATATTGCGATACATCTCTTTGAGATTGCCCGCGATGGTGATCTCTTCCACGGGATATTGTATCTCACCGTTCTCTACCCAAAATCCCGCCGCACCACGCGAATAGTCACCCGTCACACCATTCACGCCACTCCCCAGTAACTCCGTGACCAACAGGCCGCGCGACATGGTGCGCAACAGCGCGGCGAAATCCTGCTCACCCGACTGCAAGATCAGATTATGGTTGCCGCCCGCATTCCCTGTGGAACGCAAGCCCAGCTTGCGTGCCGAGTAGCTGCCGAGAAAATAGTCCTGCAACACGCCATCTTTGACGATGTCACGGCTGCGAGTCTGCACCCCCTCATCGTCGAACGGACTGGAAGCCAAGCCTTTGCGTATGTCCGGCACATCACGGATATTGATATGCGGCGCGAAGATCTGTTGCCCTTTTTTATCCAACAGGAAAGAGGATTTTCGGTACAAGCTAGCGCCGCTCACCGCGCCAACGAAATGTCCCAACAAACCTGCGGCAATAGCCGCCTCGAACAACACCGGCACTTGCATGGTGGGTATCTGCCTGGCATTCAATCTGCGCACACTGCGCTCAGCGGCGATACGCCCCACCTGCTCCGCCGCAATCAGATCGCGTGCGTCACGCGCCACGGTGTACCAGTAATCACGCTCCATCATGTCGTCCTTACCCGCGATCACCGCGCAACTCAGGCTATGACGCGAGGTCGGAAAACCGCCCATAAACCCCAGACTGTTCGCCGAGACGAACAATGCCTCATGTAGATTCACGGTCGCACCTTCGGAATTGGTGATGCGCTTGTCCGCCGCAAAGGCAGCACGTTCACACTGTTGCGCCAGCAAGATGGCGTCTTCCACTGGCAGTTCCCACGGGTAGTAGAGATCGAGATCGACATGGCCGCGCGCCAACATATCCTCGTCGGGTAAGCCCGAACAATCATCCTTGGCGGTATAGCTGGCAATAGAAAGCGCCGCATCCACGGTATCGCGTATCGCCTGCTTGCCAAAGTCCGAGGTGCTGGCATTGCCGCGCTGCTGGCCGATATAAACCGTAATGCCCAATCCCTTATCGCGGTTGTATTCTATGGTTTCGACTTCGCCCTGCCGCACCGTCACCGCTTGACCAAACCCTACTGAAACATCCACCGAAGACGCCGACGCACCGCGTTGCTTGGCATAGGCCAGCATATCTTGAGCGATGTCACTCAACTGCTCGTAAGAGTGTGAAAACCTGTCCTGAGCCAAGACGAAGGAACGCGGCGCGGAGGTGTCTATTGCATTCATGTATTAAGCGGCAAGATTGTGAAAGGCGTTATCATAGCAGCATCGTTCCGTTACCAACTTCAAAATGAATCCGCACAATCCCAGCAATAAACCCGAACATCAAGACGAACCAGACGAAGACTTCGACGAGTCACTAGCTAGCTATGACGAGGAAGATGAGGACGACGACGGCCCCATCGTCATCCAAGTTCACGGCAATGCGCCGGCACGCCCTGCTGCACCTGCACGCCCTGCCGCGCCTAATACGCGTGGACGCGGTCTGCGCAGCCAACCCACTGACCTCGAAGAAGAAGAGGAGGAGGAAGACCTCGGTCCGAGCAAGACTAAAATCAAGAAGCAGATGCACGAACTGCGCGATCTAGGTAAAGAACTCACCGAGTTGAGCAAAGACCAAGTGGCACAACTGGATCTGCCTGAGAGCCTGCACGACGCGATACGCGAGATGAGAAACATCAACTCCTTTGGCGCTCAACGTCGCCAGATACAGTACATAGGCAAGTTGATGCGCAACGTGGACCCCGCACCCATCCTCGCCAAGTTGGATGCATGGAAAGGCAAATCGCAGAACCACACCGCCTATATGCACTTATTAGAACGCTGGCGCGATCGTCTGATGGAAAATAGCGCGGCTTTGACCGAGCTACTCGCTGCCCATCCAGAGGCTGACGCGCAGCGTCTGCGCACGCTGATACGCAATGCGCACAAAGAGCAGGAACTACAGAAGCCGCCCAAGAACTATCGTGAAATATTTCAAGTACTGCGCGACATCATCCCTGAGCAGGTTTAAGCATGGCTGAGTTGTTGCCGCATATCGCTCTCGATGCGGGCAAACACCCGCAGCACAGCATCATCTGGTTACATGGCCTAGGCGCGGATGGGCATGACTTCGTGCCCATGGTGGACGAGCTGAAACTTCCGGTCGCGATGCACTACCTCTTTCCCCACGCCCCCCAAATACCCGTGACCATTAACGGCGGTTTCGTGATGCGCGCTTGGTATGACATCGCTACTGCTGATATTGCGGCACAGCAAGATGAAGCAGGGATACGGCGCTCGCATGAGGCGGTATTGGCCTTGATCGCGCACGAGAACGCACGTGGCATCCCCAATCAGCGCATCTTTCTGGCGGGTTTTTCGCAAGGCGGTGCCATCGCACTCCATACCGCCTTGCGCATGCCGCGACCATTGGCGGGCGTCCTCGCACTGTCTTCCTATCTACCGCTGGCGCAACTCGCCGCCAAAGAAATCAGCACCAGCACACCGCCCATCTTTATGGCGCATGGTCGCAGCGATCCAGTCGTTCCGCATGCGCTGGGACTCGCCTCGCGGGATAAATTATTAGCACTCGGTTGTTCGCTAGACTGGCATGACTACGCTATGCAACACAGCGTGTGTGCAGATGAAATCAGGGATATTCAAGACTGGCTGACGGATAAAATCGAAAGTGGGGAGTAGCAGGTGAAAAGTGCGGTTTCCTTACTCACCACTACACACTTCCTATCTTGCTAGGCTTCGCCTTCCTCGCGCTCTATGACACGAAACTCGACCAAATCGCAGTCTAGGTTCTTGGTTTTAAGTGCATTGGGAATCAATAGATATTTTTTCCCTTGCAGCTCGGTCAACAAGCTACAGTTGGGCATATAGCGACTCATCAGCAGATCGATCTTACCTTCTACTTCCTCGCCTACTTTCGCATACAGCCACAACGCCGCTTCACCATTTTCAAAGGAGGTGCTGCCGCCCCCACTTTGCAACAGAAATACACCCGCAACTTGGCTGCTCATGATCTCCGCGCCGACATGCAGATGCTGCTCGTCATCACGCAACAGGCGACGCACCACCGCCACCCCCCAGTTGGACACCCCATCCGGCCGCATCGCGATCAACTGACCAATACGCACATTCTCGTTACCGCGTTGCGGAAGCCGGGTATGAAACCCCGATGAGCTGATATCTTCTAACTGCCATTGCACAGCGCTACCCGCACTGAAGTTCAAGTCTAGATTGTTGCAGTCCAACGCTTGCTGAAAACCTATCGCCACTTCAGCTGCAATCATAATTTCACGTCTGGCGGCTTTACGTTGAGGCAAAGCAGTCACATATTTGAGCAAATAGTTGGCGGCCTCTTTGACCAGACCCGCTTCATATTCGCCGCCCAACAGCAGATCATCTGGCAGGATGTCCTTGTTCAATACCACGATCAAACTCTCCAATTTCGCCGCCATGCTCGGCATGCAGACAAAACGCATGTAGGGATGCACGGTTGCATCAATGTTGACGCGACGCGGTAGATTGGGTGAGTTGAGATCAAAACCGAACAAGCTATGTTCACTAGGTTGCGACTGTACATCGACGCAATCTATGTACCGATCGATGATGCGGTCGGTCAGGTGCATCGCGAGCGGACTCAACGAGGTCACCCCACAACCATACCAAGCCAACAAATGGCTGACTTCGGCTTTAACCGTAGTCGTGCGCGTCATGGCCGGATAAAGAATTAAAGGCGTGGTAAATAGCTCCTGACGTTCCGCAAACTTATAGACCTGCGCCAGACAGGACCAAACTTTGCAATCTATAGGCCCATAGTGCATGCAAGCGAACTTAAGGCTGGCATTCATGGCGTAAACGATACGCGCGATTAATAATGGCATGACTGCTTTGAGAGCAGAACTGCCCTTATCACCTTCCTGGAAGCTGCTGAAAATCGAGAAATAAGCAGTGAATAAATGACGGTACCAAGAACCTAATACTAACCAGAGCCGATTCTCTTGAAAACTTGGCAATTCGCGAGCTGAAAAATAATCCTGCGAGAGCTTACGTGCGTAGGTGTAAGCGGCCTCATCCATCATCTTGATCAAGGTGAATTTATAGTCCAGCTTGAATTCCGCAGTCGTCGTCACCGACTCCATCCAATCGGTCAACTCCATCAATGCCTTGATCGGGTCGTGCTTGGGCAAGTCGTTCAGCAAACCTTGCGCGGCTTTTATATCCGCCATGGGATGATCGGGTTTTTTTCCTAAGAATCTTGATAACATGTGCCGCCTCGATAGGATTGCATCAGTGGTTTTTTCTTATTCGTAGCAATATAACCGCAATATCACTCTCATGCACACCGTTGCGAAGGCCTAGATAATTGCTACCCTGGTTAGAAGTGCACACACCATTCCCTCCCCTGCATAGGGCTTTGCGCGAGCCGAATGGACTTTTGGCGGCTGGCGGTGAGCTATCCGCAGAGCGCTTATTACTTGCTTATCGCGCCGGGATATTCCCTTGGTTCAACCCGGGCGAACCGGTGTTGTGGTGGAGTCCCGACCCACGCATGGTGCTGTTCCCGCCACGCTTTAAACTATCGCGCTCTCTGGCAAAGACTATGCGTAATAGCGGTTGCGAAGTGCGCTTTGATAGTGCATTCAGCCACGTGATGCACGCCTGTGCCGCCCCCCGTGCAGGGCATAGCGGCACTTGGATCAGCGCGGAGATGATCGCCGCCTATAGCCACTTGCACGAGATAGGCTATGCGCATTCGGTGGAGGTCTGGCAGGCAGACCAGCTGGTGGGGGGCTTGTACGGCGTGGCATTGGGCCGCATGTTCTATGGTGAATCGATGTTCAGCGTGATACCCAACGGCTCCAAGATCGCGCTCGCCTATCTGAGCAAACAACTGGCGCGATGGCAGTTCGGCATGATCGACTGTCAAATGCATACGCCCCATCTCGCCAGCCTAGGTGCCGAACTCATCGCACGCGATGAGTTCGTGACGGGACTAAAAGAGTTGGTAAACTGCGCGCCTGTCACACACTGGCATTTCGACAGCGACCTATACCCATGAGCCAACTCAATGACACTCCCTTAGCTACGCTGCATTTCTATGTCACCGCGCCCTACCCGTGCAGTTATCTGCCCGAGCTACAAGCACGTTCGCAAGTCGCCGCACCCGGCGGCCTCGTTACCCCTAATGTCTATTCGGAATTGGTACAGCATGGCTTCAGACGCAGCGGCACTTATACTTATAGGCCACGCTGCGATACTTGTCAGGCTTGCGTGCCGCTACGTGTATTAGCCAATGCGTTCATCCCCAGCCGCTCGCAACGACGCACTTGGAAGCGGCTTGAACACCTGCAAGTCAGCTTGCATGAACTACAGGACAAGCACGAGTATTTCGAACTCTATCAACGCTATCAGAACGCCAGACACAAGGATGGCGGCATGGACAACGATGACCATGAGTCTTACCGCAACTTCTTACTACAAAGCCATGTCGACACTCTGCTGGTAGAATTCAGGGAGCAAGACATCTTGCGCATGGTCAGCATCATCGACGTGCTGACTGACGGACTCTCCTCGGTGTACACCTTCTTCGAACCCGATCTACCGCATAGCGGCTTCGGCGTTTATAACGTGTTATGGCAGATAGAGATGTGCCGCCAACTCGGCTTAGACCATGTGTATCTGGGCTATTGGATCGCAGCCAGTAACAAGATGTCTTACAAAACCCTTTACCAACCGGCTCAAGGCCTGCTAGACGGGGCTTGGCAAACACTGAAAACCGATAGCCAGCCCGCACGCTGAATATCTCAATACGGAAAGTACATCACGATGAAAACACGTTTGGGCATCTACGCATTCCTGCTATTGGCCTTCCCCTTGGCGGGCCTGTATTTGAGCGGTATGGATTGGAGCGAGCTTGACGCGCGCGTACTGCAAGGCGACGCCAATATCGTCAACCCGCCGGCCACGCTGTTGACCACCTTGATGCTGGCCGGCTACATCGTGTTCATCAATCATCTGAATAAACTGATGAACGGCAATCAGCCTTTCAAGGGGCAGCTGAACTACCTCTTGTGGGTTGGCGGCGCAGGGGCTTTGTTGTGCTGGATGCTGGTCTACCTCAACACCTATGTCGCCAGTTGGGCCAGCCAGCCCGGCAATCCGCTGATGCAAGGCTTGCTCTACACCCCGCTGTTCGCATTGCTGGCACCCGCCGTACTGCACACCCGCGCCTTTATCGCTGCGCTACCAAATGTGCTGAAAGTCACCAGCAGCCGCCATACCTTCACCCCACCCGGCGCAGATAAATTGGCCTATGGCTTGCTCGGATTGGGCAGCTTGTTCCTGCTAAGCGCCGCCACTCTGCCCAGTGCCTATGCACTTTTGGCATGGCTGGCACCGTTGCTGCTGCTGATGGGACTGCAATTGCTATGGAACGAAAGCACCGTCTTCTCCGGCCTCAAGACGGGCGATAACGGTCGTATGCTCTGCGCCGCGTTGGCGGGTGTGGTGGTCGGCAACTTCGTCCTGTTCGCCTATCACAGCAATGGCGGTCTGACGCTGTTGGAGTCGGGATGGGTCACCCAACTTGGCTTGTTATTGTTCGGCTTGCTGTGCATGCAACTGGCTGATGTATTGGCTGAGAACTGGCGCGGCAAGAAACGCAGCGACCTCTACCCGAAGAAGAAATTTCCTATCCCTGTGGTGGTCAAAAAGAACTGATAACACCTGCCGGTCGATCCGACCCGTCGAAAGAATAGCCATGTATCCATTGCTGCGCCCCGCCCTGTTCCAACTCAGCCCCGAGACCGCCCACCATGCCACATTGAGTGGTCTCAACGCCGCGTACAAACTCGGCCTGAGCGGTCTGCTCGCTCCGCGCATTCCTGCCGATCCGCGTACCGTGATGGGGCTGGACTTCCCCAATCCCGTTGGGCTTGCAGCCGGTTTGGACAAGAACGGGGATTGCATAGACGGCTTGGCTGCGCTGGGATTCGGCAGCATCGAGATCGGCACCGTCACGCCATTGGCGCAACCCGGCAACCCGCAACCACGCCTGTTCCGTCTGCCAGCAGCCAGTGCCATCATCAACCGCATGGGCTTCAACAATGACGGCGTGGATGCACTGCTTGCCAATGTGCAAGCGGCAAAATTCAAGGGCATCTTGGGCATCAACATCGGCAAGAACGCCGTCACCCCGATTGAGAACGCCGCCGACGATTATCTGATTTGCCTGCGCAAGGTTTATGCCCATGCCAGCTATATCACCGTCAACATTTCTTCGCCCAACACCAAGAACCTGCGCCAGTTACAGACCGACGACGCCTTGGACAGCTTGCTCTCGCTACTCAAGGCCGAACAGACCAAGCTAGCTGACCAGCATGGTCGCTATGTACCCATCGCGTTGAAGATTGCACCTGACATGGAGGCCGAGCAAATAGCCCAGATCGCACGCTTGCTGATGCAACATCACATCGACGGCGTGATTGCCACCAACACCACGCTGGCACGCGATGCTGTCACGCATCTGCCGCACGGCGCCGAGACCGGCGGCATGAGTGGCGCACCCGTGCGCGACAAATCCACCGTGGTGATACGCGCTTTGGCCAGCCACTTACAAGGCGCGCTGCCCATCATCGGTGTGGGCGGCATCCTGCGCGGCGCGGACGCAGCAGAGAAGATGCAAGCGGGCGCGAGTCTGGTGCAGATATACAGCGGCCTGATCTATCGCGGCCCGGCACTGATTGCGGAATGCTGCCAGGCCGTACGCAAACTTGGCTGAGCACTCCCGTGTCCCGCACCCACACCGAATGTCCCAAGTGCGGGCATAAGCTGCCGCAAGCGTTGCCGGACAGTGCTTCGTGTCCAGCTTGCGGAATCTATTTCTTCAAATACCAACCTGATACCGATGCGCCGCATACGCTCATCAGCCACGCGGACCAAGATGCTGCCGGAGCAAGTTGGTTAGCGTATCTACTCGCCCCCTTGCCCGCGCAAGATTCCGTTTCCTACTACGCGCGCTGCGCCGCCTTGGTATTCCTGAGCCTGTGGAGCGTTACCCTGTTCGGCTACGACTATCAGGATGGTGAGATCGGCACTTCCTTTATGCACCTCATCTTGCTACCGATACACGAAGCGGGCCACGTGTTACTGATGCCGTTTGGCGAGTTTATGACCATCTTGGGCGGGAGTTTTTTTCAACTTACCTTGCCCTTCGCCATAGGCATAGCCTTCCTGCACAAAAACCGCGACAACTACGCAGCCGCGCTGTGTCTGTGGTGGACCAGTGTCAGTCTGGTCGATCTCGCACCCTATATTTACGACGCGCGGCATCCGCAACTCATCTTACTCGGCGGGCACACCGGCGAAGACGGCCCGCATGACTGGGTCTATTTGCTCTCTCGCATCGGCCAACTGAATCACGCTCAAGACTGGGGCGCGTTCGCCCACACCTTGGGTGGCCTATTCATGCTGCTGGCGATATGCTGGGCAGCGCTCCTACTGTATAGACCACATCACTGAACTTCACCCGACCATGCTCACACTCCCCCAGTCCCAACGTCTTGTCCGCCTGCGCTGGAGCGCCTTCATCATCGTCGGCATGGCTTATATTCTGTCGTTCTTCCACCGCTTTGCCCCGGGCGCCATCGCCTCTGACTTACAACAAACCTTTCACGCCAGCAGTGCAGCGTTAGGCAGTCTGGCGGCTACTTATTTTTACGTCTACACCGTGATGCAGATCCCCACCGGCGTGCTGGCCGACACTTGGGGGCCACGCCGCATCGTCGCCATAGGCGGCGTATTAGCCGGAATAGGTGCCATCCTATTCGGCAGTGCCGAGACCTTAGCCGCCGCATCGACCGGACGACTGCTAGTTGGTCTGGGTGTATCCGTAATGTTTATCGCCATGCTCAAACTTAACGCGGCTTGGTTCCATGATCGTCATTTCGCCACCATGACCGGCATGACCATCCTGCTGGGTAACGTAGGCTCTATCCTCGCGACTGCTCCGCTCAGCGCCGCGCTTGCGGTTATGTCTTGGCGCAGTGTGTTCATTGATATCGGCGTGTTCTCCTTGTTGCTTGCCGCTTTGGCTTGGTTGTTTGTCCGCGACAATCCCGGCAGCGTGGGTCTGCCCAGCCTGCGCGAACTGGACGGTCTGGCCGCACATCCGGCGCGTGCAGGCCATTGGTACGACGGGCTGCTGGAAGTGTTGCAGAACCGCGCCACTTGGCCGGGACTGTGGGTGAACACCGGCATGGCCGGCTCGCTGTTTGCTTTTGGTGGACTGTGGGCCGTGCCCTATCTGCAAGACGTATACGGCATGGAGCGGGGCAGCGCCACCACTCATACCTCGATACTGATGGCGGGCTTTGCGCTGGGCGCGTTCTTTATCGGTACGCTGTCGGATCGACTCGGCAAACGTAAACCGGTGATGATCGCCGCAGCCACCCTCTACAGTTTGTGCTGGTTGCCCTGGTTGTTCGGTGTAGCCATGACCAACAGCGTAGGCTATGCCCTGTTCTTTATCATGGGACTGGGCGCATCGGGCTTCACCCTCACTTGGTCTTGCGCCAAGGAAGTCAATCGTCACGCGCTATCCGGTATGGCCACCAGCGTGGTCAATACCGGCGGCTTCCTCGGCACCGCCATCATGCAACCGCTGGTGGGTTGGGCCATAGACCAAAGCGCGCATGGCAGTGCGGTGCGCAGCCTGGCCGACTATCAATTCGGCATCGCCATCATGTTGGGTTTCTCGTTGCTGGGATGGCTCGCCGTGCTGTTTATACGCGAAACCCATTGCCGTTATACGCACAGCGGCTAGGGCAACGCTGACTAAATCGGCAAGCCAAATCGTTTGCACGCGAAGACGCGGAAGGCGCTGAGAAAGGCAAAAACGAGCGCAATGTGGTGAAGGTTTTCCCCGCGACCGGCGCGTCAAGCATGGTTATTTTCAGGCTGTATTGCTTGATAAATCTTGGGCGGATTCAACTCTGAAGTGCAACTTTTGTAAGCGAATTTAGGTGGCGAGCT
>JAVHRA010000125.1:0-2686 GCA_036171395.1 Gallionella sp.
CGCGTGGACACCTATCGTGCTTCTGGCGCGGGTGGCCAGCACATCAACAAGACCGACTCGGCGGTGCGTATCACCCACATCCCCACTAACATCGTAGTGCAGTGTCAGAGCGACCGTTCGCAACACAAAAACCGCGCCGAAGCCATGTCCATGCTGAAGTCGCGCATGTATGAGGAAGAGCTGCGCAAGCGCAACGAGGCAAAGCAGGAACTAGAAGACGGCAAGTCCGACATCGGCTGGGGACACCAGATCCGCAGCTATGTGCTCGACCAGTCGCGCATCAAAGATCTGCGTACCAACCACGAAGTCGGCAACACTCAAGCCGTACTGGACGGCAACCTCGACGATTTCATTTCAGCCAGTTTGAAGCAAGGCGTTTAACTTTAAGAGAATGACCATGACTACCGCACCTATCGCACCCGTACCAGACGAGAACCAGATCATCACCGAACGCCGTAATAAGCTGGCCGCTATACGCGCGGCAGGCGTGGCCTTCCCTAACGATTTCGAGCGTAAACATCTCGCGCAATCTTTGCACGAGCAATACGGCGAGAAGACGCATGACGAACTGGAAGCATTACAGGTTCAAGTCGCCGTGGCTGGCCGCATGATGTTGAAGCGCGTGATGGGTAAGGCCAGTTTCGCCACGCTGCAAGATATGAGTGGTCGTATCCAGTTGTTCATCAGCAACAACGACAGCGGCGAAGAAGTGCACAACGCCTTCAAGCATTACGATCTGGGCGACATCCTCGGCGCGACCGGCGTGCTGTTCAAGACCAAGACCAACGAGCTATCGGTGCGTGTTTCCCAAGTACGCTTACTAACTAAATCGCTGCGGCCCTTGCCTGAGAAGTTCCACGGTTTGTCGGACCAAGAACAGAAATATCGTCAGCGTTATCTCGACTTGATCACCAATCAGGACGCGCGCGAAGTGTTCAAAAAGCGCACCAAGATCATTCAGGCGATACGCGATTTCTTCATCCGTCACGACTACATGGAAGTCGAGACACCGATGATGCACTCCATCCCCGGCGGCGCATCGGCCAAGCCGTTCGAGACGCATCACAACGCGCTGGATATGAAAATGTATCTGCGTATCGCGCCGGAGCTGTATCTGAAGCGCTTGGTGGTAGGCGGCTTTGAGAAGGTATTCGAAATCAACCGTAACTTCCGCAACGAAGGGCTGTCGACGCGCCACAATCCAGAATTCACCATGCTGGAATTCTACGAGGCATACCGCGATTACAAATATCTGATGGACTTCAGCGAAACGCTGATCCGCGAAGTGGCGCAAAAGGTATTGGGCACGACGCTGATTTCCTACCAGGGTAAAGAACTGGATCTGTCTAAACCATTCCATCGTTTGACCATGGTGCAAGCCATCCAAAAATATCATCCGCAATTCACCACCGCGCAACTCAATGACCGCGACTTCGTAGTAAACGAGCTGCAAGACCTCAAAGCGAAATACAAACCCGAAGACGGCATAGGCGGCTTGCAGTTGTCGCTATTTGAAGAACTCGCCGAGACGCAATTGTTCGAGCCTACCTTCATCATCGACTACCCCGTGGAAGTGTCGCCACTGGCACGCAGCAGCGACAAGAACCCGCAGATCACCGAGCGTTTCGAGCTATTCGTAGTCGGTCGCGAATTGGCCAACGGCTTCTCCGAGTTGAACGACGCGGAAGACCAAGCGGCGCGCTTCGATGCACAAGTAGCGGCCAAAGATGCGGGCGATGAGGAAGCCATGTTCAAAGACAACGACTACGTGCGTGCGCTGGAATACGGCCTGCCCCCGACCGCTGGCCAAGGCATCGGTATCGACCGTCTCATCATGTTGCTGACCGATAGCGCCAGCATCCGCGATGTCATCCTGTTCCCGCATATGCGTGCAGAGTAAAAACTACTACGCTCGACATAACGGCGTTGCGCAAGGACTCAGAATGCTCATTTACCATTTAGTAAAATCGGCCTCTTCGTCCTTTAGCTCCGGCATAACATTGGCCTTCGGCAAATGTGAGCCTGCACTGAAACTTCGTTTTCGCGCCTTGTTCTGCCATCGCTCGCTACGTTTTTCTCTCTGTTGGAAATTTAGCAATGCTAACTAGCGAAACTCAGACTCGCTTACTCCACCACTACCCTATGCTCTCCGCCCTGCCTGCGGCGGAGCTGGACGCGTTGCTGGCGAGTGCGATGTTGATGCCGCTGCCGGTTGGCAGCGTGGTGTTTGACGAGAACCAACCTTGCCAAGGTTTTCCACTGGTGTTGTCGGGCAGCATACGTGTGATCAAAGCGGCGGCGAGCGGACGCGAGTTGCAACTGTATCGGGTCAGTCCAGGGGAGAGCTGCATTCTCACCAGCAGTTGTTTACTCGGTCACACGCGCTATCAGGCGCGCGGCGTGGTCGAACAAAATTTAGAGATGGTGATTTTTCCTGCTGCAGCCTTTCACAACTTGCTCGCGCAACATGAAGCCTTCCGCAGCTATGTGTTCCACCTATTCTCGGATCGACTCACCGACCTGATGGAGTTGGTCTCGGCGGTGGCGTTTCAGAAACTCGACCAACGCCTCGCCACCTTGCTCATCACCAAACCCCGCACCCTGCACACCACCCACCAAGCTCTCGCCGATGAACTCGGCAGCGCGCGCGAAATCGTCAGCCGCTTGCTAAAAGGCTTTGCCGAAC
>JAVHRA010000126.1:0-2684 GCA_036171395.1 Gallionella sp.
CGCGGTCCAGACCACTGGCGGGACCGTCGTAAACAACGAAGCCATCATTGAGACCTATAACGCGGTCGGCGAAACGCTTGGCTAGTTCGACCTGATGCAGATTGACGACGACTGTGATGCCATCACGCGTGCATATCTCGCGCAACAGACCCATGATTTCCTCACTGGTAACAGGATCCAAGCTTGCAACAGGCTCATCTGCAAGGATGACGCGCGGCTGTTGAGCCAGCGCACGGGCAATACCTACACGTTGCTGTTGTCCGCCGGATAAACGGTCAGCGCGGTTCCATGCTTTATCTGTTAGCCCAACACGAATCAGCGCTTCGTGAGCGATATCCATATCGCCACGCTGGAACAGATAGAAAAGACTACCCAACCAAGAACGATGAGAAAGTCGTCCTGTTAATACATTGGCCATGACCGATAGGCGGTCGACCAAATTGAAATGTTGGAACACCATGCCAACCTGCGAACGGACTTCGCGCAAGTTTGTATGTGTCACCGTTTGTTGACCGATTTGTACCGAACCCGAGGTCGGTGTCTCCAAACCGTTGATGGTACGTAGTAGCGTTGATTTTCCTGCACCGGATGGGCCGAGGATGACAGTAAACGAACCCGCCGGAATCTCGGCACTTACGCCCTTTAGCGCATTGAAACCGTTGGCGTAGCGTTTAGCGACGTCCTTGATGATGATTTGACTCATAAAACCTCCGGAAAAAACGGTCGACTACCCATGCAGTCGACCGTCATGTTGCGATTACTTCATTTGTTCCTTTTTCAGGCCCAGCTCTTTAACCATATCGCGTATGGCTTGATAGTCCTTAGGACCGACCGCAACGTAATGGCTGATCTTGCCGTATCCAGTAACCTTGATTTCCTTGTCAGCATTCAGAATTGCATCACGAATTTCTGCCTTCAGCTTCTTAGGCAAATCACCGCGATACACCAATGGAGAACCTGGCAATGGAGTTGACTCAGCGATGATGCAATTGCTTTCCTTAGTGATCAGACCTTTTTCCAACATCTTGGGATAAGTGATGTCGTTGTCGGCTGCTGCATCAACAGTTTTGTTCTTAACTGCCAATTCGGCTGCATCATGTGAACCTGCATAGGTGAACTTGCCGAAGAACTGCTGAGGCATCATGCCGGTTGCCTGCTTGACCATGTAAGTTGGCATCAAGCCACCTGATGTAGATGCTGGGTCAACAAACGCAACACTTTTTCCCTTCAGATCCATGATGCTTTTGATACCACTGTCACAAGGTGTCACGATGATGCTTTTATAGGTAGGAGAGTTACTACCTTCACGGATACCAACAGCAAACGCTTCAGCACCAGCTTCTTGTTCAGCCAAGTAGTAAGAGAGCGGGCCGAACCAAGCGATATCGACGCGCTTTTTCTTCATTGCTTCGATAACACCAGCGTAGTCAGTTGCAGTGAACATCTTTACTTTTTGACCAAGTTTCTTTTCCAAATAAGCGCGCATAGGCTCAAATGTCTTGATCATTTCTTCGTTGTTATCTGCAGGGATCAGTCCCAGTACCAGCTCACGTGCGCTAGCTACGCCTGCTGCACTAAACAATGAAGCGCCAATCAGTGTTGAAAGTATTAGTTTGTTAAATTTCATTTAGTAAGACTCCTATGAGTTTCAGTACGGGTTGCGGACGTTCAGGGGGTGATGCGCAGTTGGATCCGGTCTGCGCGGAACCGGGTGATGGCGTACTCGACTGGCGTATTATCCAAATCAAGTACGTTCAAACTCTTTACCCTAAGTACAGGGCGGTTTTGGGTGATGCCAAGAAGTTTCGCGTCGTCACCTTGGGGCAGTACAGCAGTGACGAGGCTTTCAGTTCGACGCAACTTTCCACAGCGCGTGGCCAATACGTCATGCAGCGATCCATCCTGATACTCGCTGAGCAATTCTTTATATGGGTGCACTGGAAGAAAGTGTGAAATCACACAGAATGGAACGCCACCAGCCAAACGCAAAGTCTCAATCCACAGCACATGGTCATCGGCTTCAAGCGACAAATTCCTTGCAACCCCAACAGATGCAGGGGCAATCATTTTCCTGATGACTCTGGTATCAGCAGAGATACCAATATCGGTGAGGGTTTGAGTAAAGCGAGTGTTTGTCCCCACTCGGTAATCCAGCAATTGATCGGTAATGAAAATTCCTACGCCATGTTGGCGTTCAAGCAGACCTATCGTGATTAACTCATCAACTGCTCTGCGCAGGGTGTGTCGATTCACGCCAAAGCGCGCAGCCAACTCACCTTCAGAAGGTAGCTTGTCGCCAGCAGAACCCTGCCGCACATAATCGCGCTCCAATACTTCGGCGATTTGCGCATACAGGGAAATGCCAGTGTCGCGGTCTATTGCGTAAAGACTCATGAGTGCAGTTGTCTAGATATGTAATGACATGCATCATGAATAGGGAACATTTCATCACAGTTAAATTATTGTTAAAAATTTATGATGGCTGACGATTGATGGTGCTGACCGCATCGAACGATGTTAGAAAAGTTTATGTAGGGCACCCCTAATTTTCTCAACAAAACTATAAAGTATCGTGCGCATGCTTATAAATTCAGGTGGGATAGTTTGAGCCTTACTAAATCGATCCAAGATCAGAGTTGAGTCCCCATACGCGACAATTATTTCAATATTAATAATATTGAAAT
>JAVHRA010000127.1:0-2682 GCA_036171395.1 Gallionella sp.
ATACAAATTCTTCGCGGCGCAATTGAATCTCGGTTTCACCTTTGACATTGATATAGCTGCCGTTTGAGCTCATATCGACAAAAACAAATTTATCTCGGCGCAATTCGATCTTGGCATGGATGCGCGATGCTCTTTTTTCTTCAACGACGATGTCTGCTTGTTTGTCGCGACCAATTACGAGGATAGGGAATTTCGAGTTGATGAGATATTTCTTGCCTTGATGGTGTAACTGTAACGTCGGTTCGGTCAACTCAGTTACAGATTTATTGATGGTCATCATGGTCATGTCATCACATTCCTGCCAGATGACTTCAAGCACCTCAATATCGTCTGCTGTGCCCCTGATGGATAGCGCGTCAAAAGAACGTGTGCTGCTACGCATAAGGGGCGGGAGTTGTTCCACGGTTGCTCGGGTGGTTATGATTTGTTGGCCATTGGCGATTTCCGCCATACGCGACGCAACATTGACGGTGGCACCAAATACGTCGCCATCATTTTCAAGAATCGGACCGAAATGAAAACCGATACGAATGGCGAGGTGCACGCCATCGATGGGCGCTTGTTCACTGATGACAAGTTGCATTTCGCTGGCAGCATTGACAGCGGAGACGGCATCGGGAAACAGGGCCATGATCTCGTCGCCTATGGTTTTAATCACACGACCAGAGTGTTTAACGGTGAGTTGGCTCAGCATGCCGAGACAGGCATTGATGGTAGAAAATGCACGTGCATCCCCAAGCACTTCATATAAATGGGTACTACCACTTACATCGGCAAAGAGTACTGCCTTGTCTTGCTGCTCGTTAGAGGGGGCTATGTCCATGTGTATAAATCTCATCAAGCTTGATGGCATATTATAAGGGCACTGTTACCGTTTTTATTTCTGAAATAAGGGAATCCCAAACGGGGCCGGTTTGTAACAGCGGAGTCCTGATAAACTGGGCTCGATTCTGTCGGGATAACAATCTTAGGGGGCGACGATGAATAAGGATTTTTGGCTGGAACGTTGGCAGCGCGCGGAGATCGGCTTCCATCAGGATGAGATCAATCCTTATTTACGCCGCTATTGGTCTGAGATTAAGCTGGCACGTGGTAGCGAGGTGTTTGTGCCGCTGTGTGGCAAGAGCCGCGATATGTTGTGGCTGCGCCAGCAGGGCTGCCATGTGCTAGGCGTGGAGCTAAGTCCGATCGCGGTACGCGATTTCTTTCATGAACAGGGCCAGCTGCCTAGGCGCGTGAGTAGCGCGAGTTTCGAGAATTTCATTGGGGATGGCATCTGTCTTTCTTGCGGCGACTTCTTCGAACTGCGTGGCAAAGACATGGCGCAGGTGAGCGCGGTGTATGACCGCGCTTCTTTGGTGGCGTTGCCGCCGGAGATGCGTGCACGTTATGCGCAACATCTAGCTGGCATTTTGCCGCGCGGAACGCAGATTCTGCTGGTGACCTTCGATTACCCGCAGCACGAGATGCAAGGCCCGCCTTTTGCAGTCTCGGTGAGCGAGGTAGAGCGGCTTTACCGTCCTTATGCCGAGATACGTTTGTTGGCACAAGAGGATGTGCTGGCGCAGAACCCGCGCTTCCAACAACGCGGCGTGAGTCGCATGCAAGAGAACATCTTTTTGCTCAGCTTGCGTTGAGTGGCACAAACAAACACGAAAGAGTAAAGATTTGAAAATCGTTTTAGTACGACACGGCGAAAGCGAAGGCAATGTCAAACATGAGATCAACGACAACCCCAAGCGCATCGTCAACCTAACGGTCAAGGGTAGGGCGCAGGCCGAGGCCGCTGCTGAACTGCTGCGCGAGGTACATTTCACCCATGCCTATGTATCCGAGTTCCCGCGTGCCCAGCAGACCGCCGCCATCCTATTACGTCACCATGATATTCCGCTGCATATCGATGCGCGCCTCAATGAGCGTCGCTCCGGTATGGATGGTCTGCCCGTGCATGTGTTTAACGATAAAGCCAATAAGGACTATCTGCATTACAAGCCCGAGCACGGCGAGTCATTTCTGGAACAGATGGCGCGTTTGCGCAGTTTCCTCGACGAGGTCGCGACGCGTCATCCTGATGGTGTGGTGTTGGCGGTCTCGCATGAAAATCCCATCGTCGCCGCGACCGCATTACAAGCCGCTCGTCCCGAGCAGGTAATGCGCGATAGCGTGATGAACTGCGGCTCGGTGGAATTACAATGGCCGATGTTTGAGGTCGCACCGCGTTGATTTTTTTCTAGTGGGTTATTTTAAAGCAGTATCTTTTATGATGGAAAAAGCGACTGACGGGTCGCTTTTTCTTTTAGTGCTTGGGGCAGATTAGTGCGGCACGCGCTAGTGTGGCGGGATGGCTAGAAAAATAGTCCAGAGGGCTATTGTGATTCGTAGCTTCTGTAGCGGACTGCTCAGTTTTTTCGGGAACATGTGTTGCCTCCAGTTTGTTCAGCATGCTGGCCAACAAACAGGGCGATAGTCCGTTCATCTGTAGTGTATGCACCGCATATTGGTCGGCTTCACTCTCCATACCACGCGAGTATTGTGCCTCCAGCAAAGCCGCGGGCACGCTGCTCAGCAGGGTGCTGACATCGCCCGCATACCAAGCAACTACCAAGCCGACGGCGGAACTTTGCAGCACCATACGTAGGGCATGGCGGCGTTCGATATGGCCGCGCTCGTGCGCCAATACAG
>JAVHRA010000128.1:0-2681 GCA_036171395.1 Gallionella sp.
GTTGAATCACTTTACCCCCTACGTCGCAGTCACCAATCCAAAAGGACGTGCTGACGCACGCGATATGACTGCTGAATTTGCTGCAAAAGGTTATACGGTCGCCAAGACCAAAGCCGATATGTTGGCAGCGTCAAATGCTAAGAAGTTCATAGGTTTGTATTCTGCAAAGAGTCATTTGGAATACGACTTGGATCGTATCGCTCAGACAACAGCAGGCGTTGGTGCCGGGGCAACTCAACCAAGCTTGGCTGAAATGACGACTAAATCCATGGATATTCTGTCGCAGCATTCCAATGGATATTTCCTAATGGTGGAGGGCGGGCGTATCGATCACGCATTGCATAGCACCAACGCCAAAAAAGCGCTGCAGGATACCGTGGCCTTTGACAATGCGATCAAAGCCGCCATCGACAAAGTTAAGCTCACCGATCCAACTATGGCCAATACCCTGATTGTGGTGACAGCGGATCATGACCATACATTGGTGCTCAATGGCTATGCTCAACGCACAGGCGCAACTACCCCTGCTAATCCTGGTGTGCTTGGCCTAGTGAAAAACTACGTTACAGGTTTGTTTGATTTAGACGCTGACCTTGCACCGTACTCGATCATCGGTTTCGGTAATGGAGAAAGCAGAAATGCCACTCGCGCAGGTTTGGCCTTAACTGAGGCAACTACCAGCGCAGATCTTTATCACCAAGAAGCCGTCATCCAGACAGCTGTCGGTGCGGAGACACATGGTGGTACGGATGTATTCCTAGGCGCTATCGGCATGGGTTCCTCCAACTTCTTCGGCAGTATCGACAACACGAAAGTGTTCCAGCTGATCAAAACAGCCGCTGGTTTGTAACCCCTTTTTAATAGGAGAGTTAGACATGTTAAAACGCACACTATTAGCGACCAATATCGCAGCGATGCTGGTTGTAGCCTTCTCAAGTACTGCTTATGCCGCAGGCCCAGCAAAGAACGTCATCTTCTTTTTGGGAGACGGCATGGGACCTACAGTGGTCACCGCAGCACGCATCTATCAATATGGTGAGGCTGGGTCCTTGAAATTTGAACAGGCATTGCAACGCACTGCTCGTATTAAGACCTACTCGAATGACGCGCAAACTACAGATAGTGCTCCTTCGATGGCGTCCTATATGACTGGGGTCAAAGCCAACAATGAAGTGATCTCGATGTCGGCGAATACCATTGCGAGCGGCGCAAACAAGCCGTCAGCTGACCCTGTCACATTGGTCGCCAATGCCGTCAATAATTGCGCACCAGGTAATGGCACGCCAGTTCAGACCATATTGGAGTTGGCTAAACTCAATGGCAAATCGGTTGGCGCTGTGACCACCACTGAATTGACCCATGCAACACCCGCCACCACCTATGCTCACATCTGCAATCGTAACGCGCAATTCAACATCGCCGCACAACTGGCACCTAATGGAGTTGGCTACAACACTGCGTTGAGCAAGGGTGCGGATCTTGGGGTGGATGTGCTTATGGGGGGTGGAGCGAATCATTTCACACCCTATGTCGCGGTGACTAATCCTAAAGGTCGTTCAGATGGCCGAGATTTGTTAGTGGAGATGCAGCAAGTCGCTAACGGTGGATATACGGTCGCGCGTGATAAGACCGCTATGCTTGCCGCACCTGTCACGACTAAAAAGTTTATAGGGCTGTATAGCAACACGAGTCATCTGGAGTATGAGTTGGATCGTGCAGCGCAAACATTGGCAGGCGTTGGTGCAGGCGTTACGCAACCCACGTTGTCAGAAATGACCGTCAAGTCTGTGCAAATGTTGTCGCAGAATCCCAACGGCTATTTCCTCATGGTTGAAGGTGGCCGCATAGACCATGCTTTACATGGCACCAACGCTAAGCGCGCACTGGTAGACACCATCGCATTTGATGATGCAATCGCTGCCGCAATAGCCGAAGTCAAGAAGACCGACCCTACGCTTGCCAATACTTTGATTGTTGTCACGGCGGATCATGATCACACCATGACCTTCAATGGCTACGGAAAGATAGGCAATCCGATCTTGGATATCAATCGCTCGTATGCAACCAATGCAGATTCACTCGACGTGAACGGTATCAACTACACCACGCTGGTATTCGGTAATGGACCTAATCGTGTGAACGTGGCACGTACGTCTTTGCTGAGCGCAACGGTGTTGGGAGATAACTACATGCAAGAGTCAGGTGTTCGTACCGCTGCTGGTAGTGAAACGCATGGTGGTGGTGATGTGATGCTGTTTGCAACAGGTGCGGGTGCCGCAAGTTTCAAGGGAACGATGGATAACACCCAAGTATTCTCGATAGTGCGCACTGCGTTTGGTCTTTAAACACTGTTGTTAATTATTTTTAGATAAAACTACCGGTATCAGCCGACACGCTGATGCCGGTTTTTCAATTAAGGCTAAGCAATGAAATTCATAAATGGTATGAAAGCTACAAGTGCGATTCTGGGATTTTTTGCGCTGATAATTTGGACCGATGCTGCCTTTGCAGCCATCAAGCCAGCGTTAGAGAAACAAGGTCCTGCACTGAAATTAAATATCCAGTATTACGACAAAGTGCTGACCTCGGAGGGCATGCTAAGGGAGTCTCGTTATGAAGAGACGATGGTGCGTCGCGCGGGACATGTATGGTCGTCTAGAGTATTGCCACCTAGCGCTATT
>JAVHRA010000129.1:0-12989 GCA_036171395.1 Gallionella sp.
TTGGTGGGTCCGGTCGGACTTGAACCGACGACCAAAGGATTATGAGTCCTCTGCTCTAACCAACTGAGCTACAGACCCGAAACTATTTATATTCTTATTTTTCTCCGTCCAGGAAGCTCTTCAGCTTCTCGGAACGGGATGGATGACGCAGCTTGCGCAAAGCCTTGGCTTCGATCTGGCGGATACGCTCGCGGGTGACATCGAATTGTTTGCCGACTTCTTCCAGCGTGTGGTCGGTGTTCATCTCGATACCGAAACGCATACGCAACACCTTGGCCTCGCGCTGGGTGAGACTGTCCAAAATATCGGAAGTCGCACCACGCAGACTCTCGTACACCGCCGCTTCGATAGGCACAGTGGTATTGGAGTCTTCGATGAAGTCACCGAGGTGCGAATCATCATCATCGCCCACCGGTGTCTCCATAGAGATCGGCTCTTTGGCGATCTTGAGTATCTTGTGGATTTTGTCTTCCGACATTTCCATCTTGATCGCCAGGGTCGCCGCATCAGGCTCGAAGCCAGTCTCTTGCAAAATCTGGCGCGAGATACGATTCATCTTGTTGATGGTCTCTATCATGTGCACCGGTATACGGATGGTGCGCGCCTGATCCGCGATGGAACGGGTGATGGCCTGACGTATCCACCATGTCGCATAGGTCGAGAACTTGTAGCCGCGACGATATTCGAACTTGTCCACCGCCTTCATCAGACCAATGTTGCCTTCCTGAATCAGATCGAGGAATTGCAGACCACGGTTGGTGTATTTTTTGGCGATAGAAATCACCAGACGCAGGTTGGCCTCTATCATGTCGCGCTTGGCGCGACGTGCCTTGGCTTCGCCGTTGGTCATTTGCTTGTTGATCTCTTTCAGATCCTTGATGGGAATGCCGACACGTTCTTGCAATGCCATCAGATATTGTTGCTGCTCGACGATGGCGTACTCAAAACGTAACAGACCATCGGAGCATGCCTTCTTCGCCTGCATCTCCAGCTTGACCCATTCCAGATTCACTTCATTGCCGGGAAATACTTTGATGAAGTGCGCACGCGGCATCTTAGCCTTGGTAACACATAACTCTTGGATAGCGCGCTCACAACGGCGCACCTCTTCCACCAGCCCGCGCATGGTGTCGCACAAGGCGTCTACCTGCTTGGCGGAGAAGCGGAAGTTCATCAGCATCTCGGAGATGCCAGACTGGTACTTATCGTATTGTTTGCTGCGGTAGCCGTACTTCTCGTAGGCCTTGCCCATTTTGGTGAACATATCCGCGATCAGCGCGAAACGCTCCAGCGCATCGGCCTTGAGCTGTGCCAGATTAGCGGCAGCGGCAGCCGCATTGGCGGCTTCGTTCTCTTCCTCGTCTTCCTCTTCCTCTTGTTCTTCTTCGGAGGATTCGGGTTCAATGGCGTTGGCAATTGCAGCGGCGGCAGCTTCTGCTTCTGCTTCCGCCTCTTGATCCACAAACCCGTCGATCAGATCATCCACTTTCAGTTCGTCAGTCTCGATCTTGCTGGCCAGCGCGAGTATCTCGGCGATGGTCGCAGGACAGGCCGAGATGGACTGAATCATGTGCTTGAGACCTTCTTCGATACGCTTGGCGATCTCGATCTCTTTTTCGCGCGTCAACAGGTCTACCGTCCCCATCTCGCGCATATACATCCGCACCGGGTCAGTGGTACGACCAAATTCGGAGTCCACGGTAGACAGCGCGGCTTCCGCCTCTTCCGCCGCATCTTCATCCGCCACGGCAGGTGCCGCGTCGCTCATGATCATGGCTTCGGCATCCGGTGCGACATCGCACACCTTAATACCCATGTCATTGATCATGCTGGCCACGCCCTCGATTTGCTCGACTTCGAGCATATCCGGCAGATGGTCGTTGATTTCGGCGTAAGTCAGATAACCGCGCTCTTTACCCAAGACGATAAGCGCCTTAAGTCGCGTGCGGCGCGCCTCTAAATCCAATTGTGGATCCACGATGACTTCAACCACTTCGAGCTGCGGCTTTTTATCCAGTTTTTTCTTGTCTTTGGGCGTTGCCATATTTGATTCCTAATGCGGGTCGGCGCGGAAAAGCGGCGGATTATACTCGAAACCCTATGCTTTTTCCTAGCACTCCCTGTGTTTTCCTAACGGCTTTAGATGCTTACCCTAGCGGCGGCTTACTCACTGGCCGCATCAGTTGCAGATATTGCGCACGCTCCGTCTCGCTGAGGTTGACCAGCCCGACTTGCACCACCCGTGCCTGCAAATGCTGAAAGCGTTGCATACGCTCAGTGTTCGCCAACTTATCCAGCACCCCAGCAAACTCACCCTCTATATCGAAAGCGGGTCCCCAGTTCAACATCTCAGTCTGCGCCTGAGTGATGACGCGCTCATGCAACGTACCTTGGAACGACTGAGTCAGCACTGCGCTGCTGATTGCGTAATCATGCTCACGCAGTACCGCAAGCAGGTTTTGCAAAGCCTCCGTTTCTGCGCCGTCACCGCGCCATTCATCTTTCACCTGGCGTGCCAACTCCGGCTTGGCCAATAAACATTGCAACAACAACTGCAAGGTAGTGGCGACCTGCGCGCGTTTTACTTTGGCCGGCGCAACACGCGACGCACGCGCGACCGGACTCACTTGATACAAGGTTTCCAGCTCAGCCTGACTTACGCCCGCCAGCACCGCGACTTCTTTACGCAATAACAGCGCCGTGGTCGGTGCCGTGATAACACTCAACAAAGGCTTGGCATTCTGTAGCAACTGGTTGCGCCCTTCAGCAGTACGCAAATCGAGATCAGCACTGATTTCGCGTAACAGATAAGTCGAGAGCGGCATCGCATCCCGCACTCTTTGCTCAAACTCATCATGCCCATATTCACGAATAAAACTATCGGGGTCGTGCTCTACCGGCAAGAACAGATAGCTGATGCGCTTGCCGTCTTGCAAGAAGGGCAGTGCGTTTTCCAACGCGCGCCATGCGGCTTTTTGCCCGGCCTTATCGCCGTCGAAACTAAAGATGATGTGATCGGTCAGCCGCAATAACTTCTGCACATGAAAGGAAGTGGTCGCGGTACCCAGAGTCGCCACGGCGTAATCCACACCATGTTGCGCCAACGCCACCACGTCCATATAGCCCTCCACCACCAACACCCGCTGCTGGTTGCGTATCGCTTTCTGCCCTTGAAACAGACCGTATAACTCGTGACCTTTTTCGAATAGCGCAGTCTCGGGAGAATTTAGATATTTAGGCTCACCCTTGTCCAGCACTCGGCCGCCGAAGCCTATACATTGACCGCGCACATTGATGATGGGGAACATGATGCGGTCACGGAAGCGGTCGTAGCGCTTGTCTTCATCATTGACAATGACCAGCCCCGTCTGGGTCAGATTCGCACTCTGATAGTCGGGGAATGCAGCCGCGAGATTCTGCCAACCTTCGGGGGCGTAACCGATACCGAAACGCGCTGCGATCTCGCCGCTCAGTCCGCGATTCTTGAGATAGTCGATGGCGCGCGGCGATGCCTTGAGTTGTTCGCGGTAATAGCGCGTGGCTTGCAGCATCACTTCATACAGATCGGGCGCAACCTTGTGCGCCACTTCATTGTTGTTATTACGTTCTTGCGGGACCTCTATACCCAGATTGCGCGCCAGATCCTCTACTGCATCGACGAATCCCATGCCGGCATATTCCATGACGAAGCTGATAGCCGTGCCATGCGCGCCGCAACCGAAACAGTGGTAGAACTGTTTCGATTGACTGACAGTAAAGGACGGGGATTTCTCGTTATGGAAGGGACAGCAGGCGGCGTAGTTAGCCCCGGCTTTTTTGAGCGGCACATAACGTTCCACCACATCGACGATGTCGAGACGATTGAGCAGATCTTGAATGAAACTTTTTGGAATCAAACCAGGCCGCCCTCTAGTTCACGCCGGCAGCGAGTGCCGTGGGTACGGTTATGTAACGACTACTTGGTCAGTTGTGCTTTGATCAGGGCGGAGACTTTGCCCATATCGGCTAGACCAGCGAGCTTGGGCTTGACCACACCCATGACCTTGCCCATATCTTGCGGGCCGGTTGCGCCGGTGGCAGCGATAGCGGCTTGCACCACTTCTGCCACTTCTGCATCGGACAGCTGCTTGGGCATATAGGTCGCCAACACAGCCATCTCAGCTTTTTCCACATCCGCCAAATCAGAACGACCGGCGGCTTCATATTGATTGATGGAATCACGGCGCTGTTTATTCATCTTTTCGATGATAGCAACCACATCCGCATCGGACAGTTCAACGCGTTCGTCCACTTCGCGCTGCTTCATCGCCGCGAGAAGCAAACGAATAGCCCCCAGACGCGCCGTATCTTTGGCGCGCATGGCGGCTTTCATATCATCTGTAATCTTTTGCTTGAGCGTCATAGCATGCACCGCCAACTTGGCGATGATAGCGAGGGAACGATCTTAGTACAGCTTAGGAGGCAGAGTCTGACCCATGATGCGCTTGTAGTGGCGCTTCACGGCAGCAGCCAGCTTGCGCTTGCGTTCTGCAGTTGGCTTTTCGTAAAACTCACGTGCACGCAGATCGGTCAAAAGACCAGTCTTTTCCACGGAACGCTTGAAACGACGCATTGCAACTTCAAACGGCTCATTTTCTTTTACACGTACTGTTGTCATGAACAAACTACCTTCTACCAAAAATTTGAGGGCGCGATTCTAGCAAAAGCCCAAACGCGCCACAACCTATATTTAAACTATTTAATTAACCGAGATACGGGCGAATTTACGCTTGCCGACTTGCGCCACAACTACACTGCCAGCCTTGACCGTATCGCCTTTATCGTTAACGCGCTCGCCATCTAGCTTGACCGCACCCGCTTGTATCATACGCATCGCCTCGGAGGTGCTCTCCACCAGACCCGCCTGCTTCAGCATCTGCGGCACGCCCACCTTACCGTCCGGCGCAGCTACCGCCACCTCGGGCATATCGTCCGGCAACACGCCTTTTTGGAAACGCGCCTCGAATTCAGCCAAAGCATCCACGGCAGCTTTTTGACTATGGAAGCGCGCCACGATCTCCTGCGCCAACAACACTTTGATGTCGCGCGGATTACGCCCCCCCTCCACTTCGGTACGCCAAGTAGCGATCTCACCCAGACTGCGGAAAGACAATAATTCCAGATAGCGCCACATCAACACATCCGAGATAGACATGATCTTGCCGAACATGTTGGTCGGGGTGTCGGTGACGCCAATATAATTGCCTAGTGACTTGGACATCTTGTTCACGCCATCCAAGCCTTCCAGCAATGGCATGGTGAGCACGCACTGCGGCGCTTGCCCAAAATGCTTTTGCAACTCGCGTCCCATTAACAGATTGAATTTCTGATCGGTACCGCCCAACTCAATGTCGGCTTTAAGGGCGACCGAGTCATAACCCTGCACCAGCGGATAAACGAACTCATGGATAGCGATAGGCTGGTTACCCTTATAGCGCTTGGAGAAATCATCACGCTCCAACATCTGCGCCACTGTATGGGTTGCCGCCAAACGGATCAGATCGACCGCGCTGAACTTGTCCATCCAAGTAGAGTTGAACACCACCTCGGTCTTGGCCGGGTCCAGCACTTTGAACACCTGTTCGCGATACGACTCGGCATTGGCCAGCACTTGCTCATGTGTCAGCGGAGGGCGGGTGGCATTCTTGCCGGTTGGATCACCAATCATGCCGGTGAAGTCACCGATCAGGAACAGAGCCTGATGTCCCATATCCTGCAACTGGCGCATCTTGTTTAGCAGCACGGTATGACCGAGATGCAAATCGGGCGCGGTAGGATCAAAACCGGCTTTGATACGCAAAGGACGGTTCTGCTCTAATTTTTTGATTAGTTCCGCCTCAATCAATAATTCTTCCGCGCCACGCTTGATGACCGCGAGTGCGTCTTGATGTGTCATGTCATTCATAATTCTTATTTCTTTAGAAGGATGAGCAAAATATACCGCTCACTCCGATTAATCTTCCGCTCGTCAGTCGACCTTCACCATTCAACGTGCATCCTTGCCGCATATCTGCCGAGTTTTGAAGGTAGGCATCTTTCTGCTAAAGTGCGCATCCTGTTCAAAAACGTAGCAAGTTGCCAGCAACTATAAATAGGCAATTCAAGGAGGCGCGAATGTTAACCCAAAACCTACTCAGCCAAGAACGCAAAATGAAATTGCGCTGGTTCGTCACACTGTCCACCATGCCATTGTTGGGGGTTGTGACCGCATTCGGCTTGGTTCCGCAAAACCAGATCGGTTTGGATGACACGCAGCTCACCGTACAAGAAATCAAACTCGACATCGCTCCCCAACAGACCGCTGCCGCCACTTTCTGGCGTAACGAGCGCATCCAGCGCGGCGACACAGTTGCTGAATTATTGAGCCGCATGAGCATCGATGATGCTGCCGCAAGTAGCTATCTACGCAGCGCGTCTGAAGTCGAATCGTTGCGCAAGATGCCTGCGGGTAAAGAAGTGCAAGCTGAGACTGATAGCGCAGGCAACCTGATTTCTTTGCGCTACTTGAATGAAAGCGGCGCACAAGTCGTCGTAGAAAAAAGCTCAGGTAAATTTCAAGCCAAAACATCCGCTGCACAATTGGAAAAGCGTCTGTTTGTTCGTACCGGCGAGATTAAGAGCAGCTTGTACGCGGCAACCGATGCTGCGGGCATGCCAGATGCAGCCGCCCACCAATTGATCGAATTATTCAGCGGCGATATAGACTTCCACCACGATCTGCGTCGCGGCGACAAATTCACCGCCGTCTATGAGATGAGCTACAGCAATGGTGCGTTGATCAGCACCGGTCGCATCCAAGCTGCGGAGTTCATTAACAAGGGGCAATCGTACCGCGCTGTTTACTTCCAGAGTGACGCTGAGCATGGCGACTACTACACACCAGAAGGTAAGAGCGTACGCAAAGCTTTCTTGCGCTCACCGATCGAGTTCTCCCGTGTCAGCTCAGGTTTTACCTCATCTCGTTTCCATCCGGTATTGAACAAATGGCGCGCTCACAAGGGCGTGGATTTCGCCGCAGCGATGGGTACACGCGTGAAAGTGACAGCGGATGGCGTGGTGTCCCTGGTCGGCAAACAGAACGGCTACGGCAACGTCATCATGGTCAATCACCAAGGTCGCTACACTACCGTGTATGGTCACTTGTCGCGCTATGCCGCCGGCTTACATAATGGCCAACATGTCGCCCAAGGCGAAGTGATCGGTTATGTGGGTATGACCGGCCTCGCAACGGGTCCTCATCTACATTACGAATTCAAGGTCAACGGCCAGCAACACGATCCTTTGCGTGTGGCGTTGCCTGATGCCAAACCTATCAGCGCTAGCCAGTCCGCCGCATTCAAACCGGTTGCAGACGGCTTTGTTGCTCGCTTGGAATTACTGCGTAACACCAATCTGGCCAAGCTAGACTAAGTAGTCGTGGCACGCCAGCTTTATATTGGGCTGATGTCTGGAACAAGCTTGGACGGCGTAGATGCCGTCCTTGTTGATTTAACGGATGCGCGTCCGCAACAACTGGCCAGTCACTTCCTACCGTTTACCGCCGCACTGCGCGCCGCACTGCTGGCGCTGCATACTGCGCAAAGCAACGAACTGCATCTCAGCCAACAAGTCGCTAACCAGTTAGCCCAGCTGTATGCACTCACCATCCCGCCATTGCTCAAGCAGTGCGCTCTGGAAGCCAAGCACATCACCGCACTAGGCTGTCACGGCCAGACCATCCGGCACTGTCCCGAGCTTGGCTACACTTTACAGCTCGGCAATGGTGCCTTACTCGCGGAACTGACCGGCATCACGGTGGTAAATGACTTCCGCAGTCGCGACATTGCCGCCGGAGGACAAGGCGCACCACTGGTGCCCGCCTTCCATGACCACGTATTGCGTCACCCAGCTATCCATCGCGTCATACTTAACATAGGTGGGATCAGCAACGTCACTAATCTATCGACCTCACAACCGACCTTGGGCTTTGATTGCGGCCCCGGCAATCTGTTGATGGATGCGTGGTGCGAACGCCACCTCGGCACGACCTACGACAAAGATGGGGCTTGGGCTGCCAGCGGCCAAGTGTTAGCGGCACTCTTGGCACAACTGCTGGCTGAACCCTACTTCATGCTCCCACCACCCAAGAGTAGCGGCCGCGACCTGTTCAACATGGATTGGCTACACAGCCAGCTAAGTGGTGAGGAGCGCGCCCAAGACGTGCAAGCCACGCTACTGGAACTGACCAGCCTCAGCATCGCGCAAAGCATAGAACGTCATTGCGTAGGTGCACGTGAGATTTATATATGTGGCGGCGGTGCGCACAACCTGACATTGCGCGCTAGGTTGGCTGCATTGTTGCCCAACTGCACCCTCAGCGTAACCGACACGCTGGGGGTGAACGGCGACTATCTGGAAGCACTTGCCTTCGCTTGGTTAGCGCAACAGACCATACTGGGCCGACCCGGCAATCTGCCGCGCGTCACGGGTGCCGCACACGCTTGCGTGCTAGGCGCCATCCATCCCGCATAAAACAACTGGGGCGCCTAAGCGCCCCAGTATCGTTACTAACCCTGCTAAAAAACTACTTACACAGAGAACGACGAACCGCAACCACAGGTCGTGGTCGCATTAGGATTTTTGATGACGAACTGCGAGCCTTCTAGGCCTTCCTGATAGTCGATCTCAGCGCCAACCAAATATTGGAAGCTCATCGGATCGATCAGCAACTGCACGCCGTTCTTATCCAAAACGGTATCGTCCTCATTGGTCACTTCATCGAAAGTGAAGCCGTACTGAAAGCCCGAGCAACCGCCGCCACTGACGAACACGCGCAGCTTGAGGTCTGCATTGCCTTCTTCAGAAATCAGTTCTTTAACTTTGTTGGCCGCATTGTCAGTAAAGATCAACGGGTCTTGCACTTCGGTCATTGCATTCATGTTCTACTCCTTAAAGATTGGATTATTCGGCTTTGCCGACTTTCAAAGAAACCACTTTTTCTGCTACCGCGCCGAGCGCCGCATGCAGCAAGCGTCCATCAACCACAGCGCCCAATTGTATCTCTATGCTGGCGTAGCTCACGTCACCGGTCACCCTGGCCTTGCTCTGCAATTCCAGATATTCACTCGCCTTGACCGAACCATTGATGGCGCCATTCACTACCAGATGCGTGACATCGACATTGCCATTGATCTGCGCCTGCTCACTCAATACCAGTGTACTGGGTTTACCCGGTGTCGCCGCAACATTGCCATTGACTTGACCATCGATGCGCATGCCGCCGCTGAAATTCAGATCGCCGGTGATGATAGTGCCCGCACCAATCAAAGAATCGATACGTGTTTGAGGTTTGCTGTGTTTGCTACTGAACATAGATATCTCCTTTACTGACTTAGGACGGTGAGACAGCCTGTTTGACTTTGGGTTCGCGAGCATCGCCTTCGAACACGCGTACTTGCACATTTTCCAATGTTGCCGTTGCGGGCAGATGCAATGCTTGCTCAACGCGCTGATAATACTTGAAATCGAGCTTGAACTGAGGCTTATCCCCATCACTAGCCGGGAATATCAAGGTGGAACGCTTGCCATCTTCCAGCACAGTGGCGACCAATTGGAACGAGCCGCTGAACTGCTTGGCACGCTGACCACTCTGCACCAACAACATACGCAAGCGGTATTCGCCGGGCATCGTATCGTGATCCAAGCGCAACCTATGCACACCCAACTCACCTGTTTTGCCACGTGTTTCGGTAAGGTTTTGGAAGAAGCTCAAATCCTCCTGCAGATGTGAATTCTCCTCACTCAGCGTCTTGAGTTGGTTAGCTGTCTCGGCACTGCTGGCCTGATTGATCTGAATCTGCTGTTCGTATTGCGCGACCTTGTTATTTAATTGCAGATTTTCCTGAGTCAATGTGCTGACACGGGTCTGCAACTGTTCCAATTCGCGCTGCGTCTGGCCGCGATGGAAGCCAGCCAACTCCAGCCCACTATCGTAAGCCCACCACGCCATCGCGATGGCAGCCAACACGAACGGCACATAGATACTCCAACGCACATACCACGACACATGCGGACGCACCAACAGCTGCGTCGCGTCGATGCTGAACTTGCGCTTGATCTTGCGCAATATCATGGCAGTAAAGGCACAATATTCAACGCCATGGTCTCGGGTAGGCCGAACATGATGTTCATATTTTGTACCGCCTGACCGGCTGCGCCCTTAACCAAATTATCGATCACCGACAGCACCACCACGGTATCGCCGCCCTGCGGACGGTGCACAGCTATACGGCAACGATTCGAGCCGCGCACCGAGCGCGTCTCAGGATGACTACCTGCAGGCATCACATCTACAAAAGCCTCATCCTGGTAGCGCGTCTCGAACAGTGCTTGCAGATCGATGTCCTTATTAAGTCTGCCGTATAAGGTGGCATGGATACCGCGTATCAAAGGGGTCAGATGTGGCACAAACGTCAGCCCCACCGCGCTGGATTTCACCCTAGCCAAGCCCTGCTTGATCTCAGGCAGATGCCTATGTCCGGCCACGCCATAAGCCTTGAAGCTATCCGCTGCCTCGGCAAATAACGCACCAATCTCGGCTTTACGCCCCGCACCCGACACGCCTGATTTTGCATCCGCGATCAAACTGCCGGTCTCTATCACGCCTGCTTCGAGCAAGGGGATAAAACCCAGCTGCACCGCAGTTGGATAGCAACCGGGATTAGCAATCAGACGCGCCGACTTGATCTGCGCGCGATTTACTTCCGGCAGACCATAGACCGCTTCCGCGACCAAATCAGGGCAGGCATGTTGCATGCCATACCACTTTTCCCAAGTCGCAATGTCTTTGATACGAAAATCTGCCGCAAGATCGATCACCTTCACACCCGCGTCCAACAATGCGCGAGTCTGTTGCATGGCGATACCGTTGGGCGTGGCGAAGAACACCAAATCGCAGTTTTCCAGATGCGCTTCGTCAGGATGACAGAAAGGCAGATCAACATAGCCGCGCAAGCTGGGGAACATCTGGCTCACTGACGTACCGGCATCGGCGCGCGAGGTGATCACTTGCAAAGAGACTTGCGGATGCACGGCCAGCAAGCGCAGCAATTCCACGCCTGTGTAACCTGTCCCACCAACGATACCGACTTTGATCATCTAGATATTCCTGTCCTAATAGCGAAATCCCGCTCCCGCGCAACTACGCGCGGGCACTGAAAATAGTTGCGCATAATACAACAAAGCCCAAAGCAAAAGCCGCCCGAAGGCGGCCTTTGTACATCTCGTAGCGATTAACGCTTGGAGAATTGCTTCCTGCGGCGCGCTTTACGCAGACCGACTTTCTTACGTTCAACCTCACGTGCATCACGAGTCACCAGACCCGCCGCTTTCAACACCGGCTTCAAGTCAGCGCTGTAGTCGATCAGTGCACGAGTAATACCGTGACGAACCGCACCCGCTTGGCCAGATTCACCGCCGCCAGTGACATTGACCATGATGTCAAACTTGCCCATCATTTCAGTCAACTCCAGAGGTTGACGCACGATCATACGGCCAGTCTCGCGAGAGAAGAACACGTCGATAGGCTTATCGTTTACAACGATGTCGCCCTTACCGGCTTTAAGGAATACACGAGCGACCGCGCTCTTGCGACGACCCGTACCGTAGTTATAAGTCACGCTCATGATTACGCTTTCAACAAGTTAACGAGTTTAGGTTGCTGCGCTTCGTGTGGATGCGCGGTACCGGCATACACCTTCATCTTGCGCAACATTGCATAACCCAACGGGCCTTTAGGCAACATACCTTTGACAGCCTTTTCCAAGACACGTGCAGGATGACGACCTTGCATCTTGGTGAAGTTAGTCGTGTACAGGCCGCCGGGGTAACCGGTGTGGCGATGGTACAGCTTGGCTTCAGCCTTGTTGCCAGTGACGCGCAGCTTGTCAGCATTGACCACTACGACGAAATCGCCAGTATCTACGTGCGGTGTGTAGATCGCTTTATGCTTGCCGCGCAAACGGGAAGCGATTTGTGCAGCCAAGCGGCCTAGCACTTGGTCTGCTGCGTCAACCAGAAGCCAGTCGTGCTGGACTTCTTGGGCTTTAGCGGAAAATGTTTTCATAGCCACAATTCCTAAAAATTCTTGTAAGTAAACCTCGAAGGGCGCGCATTCTATTTCAGCCACAGCGAACGTGTCAAACTCTTTTTACCTTTAGTCGTCTCACCCTCGCCCAAGGTTGCTTTTATGGGCCTGTCGCAGCAAGTCTGCACAGCGCGTATCCTCAGCCAGCAACACGCACAAACCACAAAATATCTGGTGCGCGCTGCCTGACCGAGCTAGGTTTCGCATAAAATCCCCACCCTGACAAATAACAGGAAAAATCATGAAAGCACGCATCAAATGGGTAGAACAGGTCGCATTCTTAGGTGAAACAGAAAGCGGTCATGCGGTATTGATGGACGGCGCGCCGGCCGGTGGCGGGCGCAATCTGGGCCCCCGCCCCATGGAGATGCTGCTCATAGGCGCGGGTGGCTGCACCAGCTATGACGTCATCACCATCCTCAAGAAGAGTCGCCAAGATGTGACCGACTGCTATGTGGAAATGAGCGCGGAACGTGCTGAGACCGACCCTAAAGTTTTCACCACCATCCATATGCACTTCGTCATCACAGGACGCGCCATCAAACCCGAAGTCGTGGAAAAGGCCATCAAGCTATCGGCAGAGAAATATTGCTCGGCTTCTATCATGCTCGGCGCCACTGCTGCGGTGACGCATGATTTTGAGGTAATACAAGAGTAAACCCGCTCACTCTGACAAATAATTTTCACGCGGAGGCGCGGAGGGCGCGGGGAAAGTCAAAAACAATTGATTGCACTGGTGTTAGTTTTTTCCGCGTTCTCCGCGCCTCCGCGTGAGCAAGAATTCCCCCTCGCCGCGACCTACAAAAGGATTAAACCCAGTAAACCG
>JAVHRA010000130.1:0-2667 GCA_036171395.1 Gallionella sp.
GTTGGACAAGGTTGCGATGGTGTTCGGTCAGATGAACGAGCCGCCCGGTAACCGTTTGCGCGTTGCTTTGTCTGGTTTGACCATGGCTGAAAAATTCCGTGATGAAGGCCGTGACATCCTGTTCTTCGTCGACAACATCTATCGTTATACATTGGCCGGTACTGAAGTATCCGCGTTGTTGGGTCGTATGCCATCCGCTGTGGGTTACCAACCTACTCTGGCTGAAGAAATGGGTCGTTTGCAAGAACGTATCACTTCAACCAAGGTCGGCTCTATTACTTCGGTTCAAGCTGTTTACGTTCCAGCGGACGATTTGACCGATCCCGCTCCAGCAACTACCTTCTTGCACTTGGACTCTACCGTTGTTCTGTCTCGTGACATCGCATCCTTGGGTATTTACCCAGCGGTTGATCCACTGGATTCGACTTCTCGTCAATTGGACCCATTGGTCGTTGGTGAAGAGCATTATTCCGTGGCACGTAAGGTTCAGATGACTCTGCAGCGTTACAAAGAATTGCGCGACATTATCGCGATTCTGGGTATGGACGAATTGGCTCCTGAAGACAAATTGGCTGTGTCGCGCGCTCGTAAGATCCAGCGTTTCTTGTCCCAGCCTTTCCACGTTGCCGAAGTGTTTACCGGCAGCCCTGGTAAGTATGTGACCCTGAAAGAAACCATCAAGGGTTTCAAGGGTATCGTTGACGGTGAATACGACCATCTGCCAGAACAAGCGTTCTACATGGTAGGCGGTATCGAAGAGGCAGTTGAAAAAGCCAAGACACTGAACTAATTAGTAGAGGGATATCATGGCAATGACTGTTCATGTAGACATCGTAAGCGCGGAAGCATCGATATTCTCCGGCCTCGCGGAACTGGTCATTGTTCCAGGTGAGGCAGGCGAGCTCGGTATCTATCCACGCCACGCCGCGCTGTTGACCCGCATCAAACCCGGTTCAGTACGTTTGAAATTGCCCAACCAAGCTGCCGATGAATTGATTTATGTTTCTGGAGGCATGCTAGAAGTGCAACCGGATATGGTGACAATTCTGGCAGACACAGCTACTCGCGGTGCTGATTTGGATGAGGCTCGTGCATTGAAAGCTAAGCAAGATGCAGAAGAAGCGATGCGCAATCGCTCTTCCGATATTGACTACGCACAAGCACAAGCTGAATTGGCTGAAGCCATCGCACAGTTGGCTGCAATCAAGCAATTGCGTAAGAGCACTGGCCACTAAGGTTAGTATTTTTAATACGCTAAAAAGGGCAGCCTAGGCTGCCCTTTTTTGTACCAAATTTTGACAACAAAAAAGGGCTACCATTCGGTAGCCCTTAGTGCGGAACAAAATATTACTTTTTCTTATTCTCAATCATGTCGTGCATGATAGGTGCCAGAATGATTTCCATAGCATGGCTCATCTTGCCGCCGGGCACCACGATGGTGTTGGCACGTGACATAAATGAATTTTGGATCATGTTCAGCATATAAGGGAAATCTACGCCCTTAGGATTACGGAAACGCACTACAACGAAGCTTTCATCAGGTGTTGGGATATCACGAGCAACGAAAGGATTAGATGTGTCCACAGTTGCAACACGTTGGAAATTGATGTCTGTATAAGTAAATTGAGGCGTAATGTACTTGATGTAATCAGGCATACGACGCAGGATAGTGTCTACAGTCGCTTCAGCAGAATACCCACGCTCAGCCTTATCACGATGGATCTTCTGTATCCATTCCAGATTGACTACAGGAACAACCCCAATACCCAGATCCACGTACTTACCTGCATCTATACCCTTAGACTCATCTTTAGCCAAGCCATGCAAGCCTTCGTAGAACAATAGATCAGAATCTGCTTCAATATTTTCCCAAGGGGTAAATACGCCAGGTGTCAGATTGGTCAGGCCAAAGTGCTTGTTATGTTCAACTGCTTCGGGTTCGCTATGAACGTAGTAACGGCGCTGGCACATGCCGCTCGCACCGTATTGCTTAAACATGGATTCGATCTTGTCGAAGTGGTTGGCTTCAGGGCCAAAATGGCTGAAGGTATTGTGTCCGGCTTTGCTAGCCTCAGCAGCCGCAGCACGGAAAGCCATACGATCCAAGCTATGCAAGCTATCACCTTCGATGACAGCAGCTTTAATACTCTCACGGCGGAAGATGTTTTCAAAAGCGCGTTTGACAGTGGTAGTACCAGCACCAGAAGAACCAGTGACCGCGATCACAGGGTGTTTACTTGACATAGTTCCAATCTCCTCAGAAGTTAAAAATTTTTAGTACGCGATTCTAGCAGAGGATAGCTAACTCTGTAATCAGTGTGAAACCTTAGGAGAATTTGTGCCTAACTTGTTGCGTAATGACTCTGCCACAAATACAGCATCTGCACGGGTGGCCAATTGAGTAATGCGTAGTTGGTATTCATAGCCATTAGTAGCAGGTATAGGTAGTAAACTTACGTGATACCCAGCGCTACGCCATTCATCGTAAGCACTCAATGCTTGGGTTGCATCGGGCAGTGTTAACAGTGTGACTTTCCACTGCCCGGTTCTCGTCGCTGCACCTTTGCTTGGAACTATTTCGGTTTCAACTGCCCATTTGGCAAGTTTATCCTTAGAAATTGAAGCCACTGCCTTAGCTGGTAAATCCTTGGGCATGTCAAAAAAAGT
>JAVHRA010000131.1:0-2665 GCA_036171395.1 Gallionella sp.
GCATCGCCAGCGGCAATTTGGATTTGTGCAATTGCTGGAAATAGGCGGTGTAGTCGTTGCTGGTAAAAGCATTCTCGCGTCCACCCGCAGCAGCGATGCGCTTGGAGAACTCTCCCACGGGCACGGCGTGTGTGCCCTTAAACATCATGTGTTCCAACACGTGGGCGATGCCGGTTTTGCCGCTCACTTCGTCCATGCTGCCGGCCTTGTACCAGATTTGTTGCACCACCACCGGCGCTCGGTGATCCTCGTCCACCACGACCTTAAGTCCGTTGCTCAACGTGTGTTCGTATATCTTCGCGTGCCCCAGCGGCGCGAGGCAAAGTAGCAATGCAAAAGCGAGTAATTGTTTTTTCATAGTCCTAGCCCTAACAGGTGTAATCGGCATAAAATGCCGCGCGCATTATGCGACATTTCCCGACCTAGACCACCCTAATCGATGTTTAGTTTCCTCAAAAAAAAATCTACCGACACCCCCGCTGTAAACACTGGCTGGCTAGCGCGCCTGAAAACTGGCTTGGCGCGCACCGGCAGTCAGTTTGGCGAATTGTTCAGTCGTGGCGGCAAGATCGATGAGGAGTTGTACGAAGAGCTAGAGACCATACTCATCACTTCCGATGTGGGCATGGATGCGACACAGGCCTTACTTGCCGACCTGCGCCGTCAAGTCAAAGAAAGAAAGCTCACTGAAGTCACCGAACTGAAAAAAGTGCTGGCCGAGTGCATGCTCAAGTTGTTGCAACCCTTAGCACAACCGTTGCGCGCCGAGACACACAAGCCTTACATCATCATGATGGTAGGTGTGAATGGCGCAGGCAAAACTACTTCCATCGGCAAGTTGGCCAAGTATCTACAGGGACAAGGTTTATCGGTACTGTTGGCAGCGGGCGATACCTTCCGTGCCGCAGCGCGCGAACAACTCATCACTTGGGGTGAGCGCAACAATGTCGCTGTCATTGCGCAACAGAGCGGCGACGCCGCCGCAGTGATGTTCGATGCGATACACGCCGCGCAAGCGCGCAAGATTGATGTAGTACTCGCCGACACGGCAGGTCGCTTGACCACGCAGCTCAACCTGATGGAAGAGATTAAAAAGGTCAAACGTGTCATTGCTAAAGTCATCCCCGATGCGCCACACGAAGTGCTGCTGGTGCTGGATGCTAATACTGGACAGAACGCACTTAGCCAAGTGAAGGCCTTCGATGCCGCACTTGGCGTCACCGGGCTAATACTGACCAAGTTGGACGGTACAGCCAAGGGTGGCGTCATCGCGGCCATTGCAAAGGCGCATCCCATACCCGTACGCTTCATCGGTGTAGGGGAAAGTCTGGACGATCTGCGCCCCTTCGTTGCTGAGGATTTCGTCAGCGCATTATTGGGCTTGGACGAATGATCAGCTTCAGTCAGGTGCGTAAGCGCTATCCCGGCGGCTATGAGGCACTCAGCTACGTCTCGTTTGAAATCGCCAGCGGCGAGATGGTATTCCTGACAGGCCATTCGGGTGCTGGCAAAAGTACGCTGCTTAAGCTGGTCGCCGGAATAGAGCGCCCCAACTCTGGCAGCGTGCTGGTCAACAATCAAAACGTAGGGGTACTGAAGCCCGCAGCCCTGCCTTTCCTTAGACGTAATCTGGGCATCATCTTTCAGGATCACAAACTATTGTTTGATCGCAACGTGTTCGACAATGTCATGTTGCCCTTGCAGATCTGCGGCTACGACCATCGCGAGAGTGCTAAACGCGTCCGTGCCGCGTTGGATAAAGTCGGCCTACTCAAACGCGAAAAGGCCAACCCAATCGCCCTGTCAGGAGGGGAGCAACAGCGTCTCTGTATCGCGCGCGCAATCGTCAATCGTCCCACCATCCTTTTGGCAGATGAACCTACCGGCAATCTGGATGCGGACTATGCACAAGACATCATGGAAATCTTCAAATCCTTCCATCAAGTTGGCGTCACCTTACTCATCTCTACTCATGATGCCAGTGTGTTACTAGATAACGACAAGGTTAGAGTGCTCAATCTCAAGCAGGGCGTACTTCAGTCCGCATTGGTGCAACCGTTATGAGACCAAGCTACGCTCAACATATAGGCGTCATGCGCACTGCGCTGCGCCGCATTTTCAACCCTCCCCTTGCGGGCGTATTGAACATACTGGTCATCGGTATCGCGTTGAGCCTGCCCGCCGGTATGTATGTACTGCTGCAGAACGCACACGGCTTAGTGGATGAGCTGTCAGGCACACCTCAGATCAGCGTGTTCTTAAGTCTGGATGCGAAGTCTGATGATATCGACAGGCTGCGCAAGCAATTTGCACAGAACCCCGCAATAGAGAAGGTGGAATTCATTAGTCGTGATGCAGCATTACAGCACCTCAAGCAATCCACCGGGCTGGAAGATGTGATTGGAGGTTTGGATAAAAACCCATTACCCGATGCCTTCATCGTCCATCCCAAGGCAAAATCTGCTGCAACCTTAGACGAGTTGCGCCGCGCTTTAGCTGCTTTAGCCAAGGTCGATCAAGCGCAACTCGACTCGGCATGGGCTTACAAACTTGAAGCACTGTTACGCTTTGCCAACTTTGCCGTTTTGATTTTGGCTAGTCTGCTGAGCTTGGCTCTGATTGCGATTACCTTTAACACCATACGCTTGCAGATATTGACGCAGCG
>JAVHRA010000132.1:0-2662 GCA_036171395.1 Gallionella sp.
TACGTTGCGCCATAGACAACAAAGACAGCGACTGCTCATTGAAATGACGACGGTTGCTGATACCGGTGAGGCCGTCGGTAAGTGCCAAAATGCTGAGCTGTTGATTGGCCTGTTGTAACTCCAGCTTGGACTGGCGCATATGTTTGAGCATATCCGCCCGCGCGGTGACATCTTTGAGCACACCGATAAAATGCGTCACCTTACCCGCCTCATCTTTCACCGGCGAAAGGCTGAACTCATTCCAAAACAGTGTGCCGTCCTTGCGAAAATTGCGCAGGATGACGATGCAGTTCTCACCTTTTTTGATGGCCTCACGTATCACCTCCAGCCCCGGCTGATTGTGTTCCTCGCCTTGCAGAAAGCGGCAGTTCTTGCCCAGCACTTCATGCGCGCGATAACCGGTCATCTGCTCAAAGCCGCGATTGACATAGATAGTGGGGCAGTCAGACTTGCCCGCATCGGCAATTAGAATCCCGTCCACCGACTGGTCAACGACTTTAGCCAAGAGTTTGGGCGGGATCGAGAAGTGCGACGACATGGCCTTACTTCTTCAGCGCCTCATTGAGGCGCACTTCCAAGTCCGCAGCTGGCATATAGCCGGGATTCTGCACGCCATCGGCGAAGATCAGATTGGGCGTGCCGTTGACGCGTAACTTGCGGCCCAATGCCATCACCTCATCGGTGCCCGTCTTGCAGGTCTTTTCCGCTGGGGCGTTGCCTTTCAGCATCAACTCGTCCCAAGCCTTGGCCGGCTCTTTAGCGCAATGAATGTTGCGTACTATCACATCCGAACCCTGGAAGATGGGATAGAGAAAGATATACAGCGTCACATCACTAACCTGACTCAACTCTTTTTCCAACTTTTTGCAGTAACCGCAGTTGGGATCAGAAAAATAAGCTAGCTTGCGCTTGCCGTTGCCCTTGACCTTTTTGATCGCCAGCTTCAGCGGCAACTTGTCGAAATCTATGGCAAACAACTGTTGGCTGCGCTTCTCAGTCAGATTGGTGCGGGTAGCCATCTCGATGACGCTGCCGTCAAACAGATACACCCCCATCTCATCGGTATACATCACCTGTCCGCCCAGCACGATCTCATACAAGCCCGCATACGGTGTCTTGACGATGTGATCGAGTTTTTCCAGCTTGGGGAATTTAGTCTCGAAAGACTTGCGTATCTCAGCCTCGCCGGCGTGTGCCAACAGAGCGTAACTACACAACAACAGTGCGAATAATTTTTTCATAAGGGCGACTCATCATGATTGAGTGCGCACTATAACTGAAAGCCATGCGCATTAAAGCCCCCACAGCTATCAGTGCGCCTCGTCCCAATTCTTACCCACGCCCATCTCCACCAGCAGTGGCACTTGCAGCGCGGCCACATTGCACATCAGCTGCGGCAATCTGTCCTTGACCAAGTCCAGCTCGGCATCCGGCACTTCCAGTATCAATTCGTCGTGCACCTGCATGATGAGTTTGCTTTGCAATTTCTCTGCTTCCAGCCATGACTGTACCGCGATCATAGCGAGTTTGATGAGGTCGGCCGCCGTGCCCTGCATGGGCGCGTTGATGGCAGCACGTTCCGCGCCCTGACGCTTCATACCGTTGCTGGCGTTGATCTCCGGCAACCACAGGCGGCGACCAAACACCGTCTCAACATAGCCCTGTTGTTTGGCCTGTTCGCGGGTGCGCTCCATATAGTTCTTCACACCGGGATAACGTGTGAAATAGCGCTCGATGTAAGCGGTCGCCGCGCTGCGCTCCACGCCCAGTTGCTTGGCCAGACCGAACGCGGACATGCCGTAGATCAGTCCGAAGTTGATAACCTTGGCGTAGCGGCGTTGCTCGCTGCTGACCTCCGCGCGGCTGGTCATGAAAATCTCGGCGGCAGTGGCGCGATGGATGTCTTCGTTGTTGGCGAAAGCGTTCAACAAGCCTGCGTCACCAGACAGATGCGCCATGATGCGCAGCTCGATTTGCGAATAGTCGGCAGACACAATGTGCGCACCTTGCGGTGCAATAAAGGCCTCGCGGATGCGCCGCCCTTCGGCAGTGCGCACCGGAATATTTTGCAGATTCGGATCATTGGAAGCTAACCGACCCGTCACCGCCACAGCTTGCGAATAGCTCGTGTGTACCCGTCCGGTGGCGCGATTCACCGACAGCGGCAGCTTGTCGGTGTAAGTGGATTTGAGTTTCGCCATGCCGCGATAGTCGAGCAATATCTTGGGCAGCGGATAATCCAACGCCAGTTCTTGCAACACCTCCTCGTCGGTAGACGGATCGCCGCTCGGCGTTTTTTTCTTCACCGGCAAGCCGAGCTTGTCGAACAATATCTCGCGTAATTGTTTGGGCGAATTGAGATTGAACGGTTGCCCCGCTGCTTCATAGGCGCGCGCTTCCAGTGCCAACAATTTTTCGCCCAGCTCGCGGCTTTGTATCTGCAACAGCGCGCTGTCCAGCAGCACACCGTTGCGCTCCATCACATACAGCACATGCATGCTGGACATCTCGATGGCGCGATAGACGTATTCCAAACCTGTCCTGAGTCCTGCCGAAGCGCCCTGTTGCAATGCGAGTTGCGGGGCGAGTACGTGATGGAGTTGCAAGGTGATGTCGGCATCCTCGGCGGCGTAGCGCGTGGCGATGTCCAGATCGACCTGAT
>JAVHRA010000133.1:0-2629 GCA_036171395.1 Gallionella sp.
AAGGTTACCCTCTTAAACTCGATACATTATTGTCTTGACGGAGGGGTCCACTATAACCACCATCATTTTTTATCTACAATTGGTCGACTATTGGTCGGGTTTCCTATGCAAAAGGATGATATTCTGTGATATTAAATGAAACAATCTGACAATGAAAATACGGGCAATATCCCGTATTCATTAGATAATTTGGTGCCCGGAACCGGAATCGAACCGGTACGAAGGTTTCCCCTCGAGGGATTTTAAGTCCCTTGTGTCTACCAATTTCACCACCCGGGCGAGTGATATGTGTGCGACCAAGTCGGGCTTGGATCACAACGGACTGACGTTCTATTAAGCGGAGCTTCGCAGACTGACAAACCGATTTTGCTCATGACATGGTCTTTGCTTGGCTGGCAAAAACAACGGCGCGGATTCTAGCACAGGCGCATGCATTTCTTGCTAACAAAGCGATGCAAATCACTCAGCCCAGATAAGCGGCCAACACTTTTTCGTTCTTATTCAGTTGGGCAGGCGTGCCCTCAACAGCAATCTGCCCGTGTTCCATCACATAAGCATAGTCGGCAACTTCCAATGCACTCTTGGCGAACTGTTCAACCAGTAACAAGGTAATACCCGCTTCCTTGAGACGCCGAATGATGTTGAATACTTCTTGCACGATGACCGGCGCCAAACCCATCGAAGGTTCGTCCAGCAGGATCACTTTCGGTTTGGCCATGAGTGCGCGTGCAATAGCCAACATCTGCTGCTCACCGCCCGAGAGCGTACCTGATGCTTGACCGCGTCGCTCTAACAAGCGCGGAAATAACGCGTAGACGCGCTGCAACTCTTCTTCAGCTTTACTTCGGAAACCAAAGAAATGCGGCAATCTGCTGTAGGCACCGAGTAGCAGATTATCTTCAACTGAGAGCGGACCAAAAACTTTGCGTCCCTCGGGGGCATGGGCCAGACCAATACGCGCGATGCGCGCTGCACCCAGTCCCTGCGCGGCTCTACCATCCAGTAGCACGCTTCCCGATGTCGGTCGTATCATTCCCGAGATGGCGCGCATGGTGGTGGTCTTACCCGCACCGTTCGCGCCGATCAAAGCCACGACCTGGCCGGTTTTCACATGCAGCGATACACCATTGAGCACTTCACTGGAGCCGTAACCGGCATGTAACCCCTCTACTTTTAACATGCCGGTACTTCCTTTCCGTCTGCCTCATCGGAAGGTGCAGTTTCTTGCACCACCCCCAGATAAGCCTTGATCACTTTAGGGTCACGCTTGACCTCGTCGGGCAGACCTTCCGCGATGACCTTGCCGCCATCCAACACCGTGACCACATCGCACAATTCACTCACCACATCCATGTGGTGTTCGATCAAAATAATGGTGATGCCGCGCGCATGGATTGCTTTAATCAAAGCGATCAATACCTGCACATCGGGATGCGCCAAACCTGCCGCAGGTTCGTCCAGTATCAACAGCACGGGCTTACGTGCCAGCGCGCGGGCGATCTCGAGAAAACGTTGGGAGCCGTAAGTCAAGTCTTTAGCCAACATCCGCGCCTGCGCCTTAAGTCCGACCAATTCCAGTAGCGCTAAAGCCTCGCCTTGGGCGCGTTGCTCTTCGGCCCGCCCTAGTCCCAATAGTAATAATGGCAACGGCGTGCGATACACGCCTTTCAGCGCGACCATCACGTTATCCAGTGCCGAGAGTTCGCCGAACAGCTGCAAATTCTGAAAGGTACGCGACACGCCCTCCCGCGCCACCTTGAATAGACTGCCACTGGGCAGACGCTTGCCGAGCAAACGTATCTCGCCACTCGACGGCGCATACAAACCGGAAATGACATTCACCGCCGTACTCTTACCAGAACCGTTCGGCCCTATCAGCCCATGCACTTGCCCGGCGCGCACCGTCAACGAAATACCGTCCACCGCTTTCACGCCACCGAAATGTCGATGCAAGTCGTGCAGTTGCAGTTGGATGCTGGCGTCGCCTTTACGCACAGCTAACACACTATCCAAACTTGCCGCAGCAGCAATGTCGGCAGGCGGCACGCGCAACAATTTAGTCAGCAGCTTGGCCACATAACCCATCACGCCATCCGGCAAGCCCACCACCACCGAGAACAACATCAGCGCAAAGATAGCTTTGCGCCAATTCTCGGTGTTCTCGACCAACAGACCGCCCACCACCAACAGCGCCATGGCTACGATGGGCGCGAGTATCTGGAAAGGTTGTGCGGTCTTGCGCAACCAAGCACGTCCGCCCGCCACTACAGCAAGCAACAACCCTGCCGCAGAGATCAATTCGAACAAAAATTTATTCGACAGGAGATTTGGTAACAACACAATCAGACACGCACCGAAGAACGCGCCCCACAGACTCTTGCGTCCGCCCAGCACCACCCCCAGCAACAGAATGACCATCAAATCATAGGTAAAACTCTGAGGTTGCAGATATTGGAAATTGAACGCGTATAAACCACCCGCCAAGCCCCCCAGCGCGGAACCCAAGGCGAAGCCGGCGACCTTGTGCCGGAACGTGCCCACCCCCATTGCATCGGTAGCAATCGGACTATCACGCAAGGCCTCAAAAGCACGTCCCCATTGTGAGCCGAGCAAGTTACGCATCAGCATC
>JAVHRA010000134.1:0-2627 GCA_036171395.1 Gallionella sp.
TCGTCCAGACAAAAAGAAAGATGACAAAAAACGCCCAGGTCGCAACAACCTGTTCAAGCGTCGTAAGTTCTGCCGCTTCACCGTCGATAAGATCGCTGAAGTCGACTACAAAGATGTGAACATCCTGAAAGAGTTCATCTCCGAAAACGGCAAACTGATCCCGGCACGTATCACCGGCACTAAGACACGCTACCAGCGTCAACTGAGCACCGCCGTAAAACGCGCGCGCTTCTTGGCCTTGCTGCCATACACCGATTTACACTAGGAGTTCAGACATGCAAATTATTCTGATGGAAAAAGTCATTAACCTGGGCCAATTCGGTGACGTGGTTAAAGTTAAGAACGGTTACGCACGTAACTTCCTGATCCCGCAAGGCATGGCTAAGCGCGCAACTGCGAATAGCTTGGCTGAGTTTGAACTGCGTCGTGCCGAGCTGTTGAAGGCCGATCTGGCCAAGCTGGCAGATGCACAAGCGCGCGGTGAGAAGATCACTGGCGTGTCAGTCACCATTGCCCAAAAGGCAGGCGTGGACGGCAAGTTGTTTGGTTCCGTTACTAATGCGGATATCGCAGCAGCACTGGTCGCTCAAGGCCATGCAGTTGAGAAGTCGCAAGTACGTATGCCTACAGGTCACCTGAAACAAGTGGGTGACTACCCAGTAAGCATCGCACTGCACACTGACGTGTCGGTAGAAATTACAGTCACTATCACTGGCGCAAACTGATCCAGAAGGTGCGGCTGGTCCGCATCTGATGTAGCAGACAAAAAAGGACTCGCAAGAGTCCTTTTTGCATTTGTCGAATACAAATTTTATTTGTCCTAATCAAATCGCCGCATCGGGTTAAAATGCCCTCCGCAAAAAAGTTAAGCCGCCATAGATACCATGCAGACCTTCTCAAATTCAGACGACGCCCAGATAGTACAGATCAAGATGCCGCCGCACTCCGTGGAAGCGGAACAATCCGTACTGGGCGGTCTGTTGCTGGAAGCCAGCGCGTTGGACAAGATCATCGATTTGGTCTCGGCGGATGACTTCTATCGTCAGGAGCACCGGTTGGTGTTCCGTCAAATCGTGCGTCTGAGCGAGATGGCCAAGCCGGTGGACGTCATCACCGTCGCGGAAGCGTTGGAGAACGCCGGCGAGTTGGATAAAGTGGGCGGTTTGTCCTACTTAGGAAGCTTGGCACACAACGTGCCCTCAGCCGCCAACGTGCGACGCTACGGCGAGATTGTGCGCGAACGCTCCATCATGCGTCAGCTGGTAGCGGTCGGCACCGACATTACCAGTAGCGCTTACAATCCGACCGGCCGCGATGCTGCCCAGTTGCTCGATGAGGCCGAGAGCAAAGTGTTTGAGATTGCCGAGGCCGGCTCCAAAGGCAAGCAGGGTTTCATCGCCATGCCCCCCTTGCTCACACAGGTTGTGGAACGTATCGAGACGCTCTATGCGCGCGACAACACCAGCGATGTGACGGGTACTGCAACCGGCTTTGCCGACCTGGATAAGATGACCTCGGGCTTACAACCCGGCGATCTGATCATTGTTGCGGGCCGCCCGAGTATGGGTAAGACCGCATTTTCCATCAACATCGCCGAAAACGTTGCACTCGACCAGATTGGCAAGAAGAATCCACTGCCAGTTGCCGTATTCAGTATGGAAATGGGCGGCGCGCAACTCGCCATGCGTATGTTGGGTTCGGTGGGTAAGCTCAATCAGCATGACCTGCGTACCGGCCGCTTGCAGGACGATGACTGGGCGCGTTTGACACAGGCCTTGGGGCGTCTAAACGATGCCCCCATTCATATCGATGAAAGCGCTGCTCTGTCTGCGCTAGAAGTACGGGCACGTGCGCGACGCTTGCATCGCACCTACGGCGGACTGAGTTTGATCGTGCTCGACTACATCCAGTTGATGAGCTCCAACGCGGGTAAGGCCAGTGAGAACCGCGCCACCGAGATCTCCGAGATATCCCGTTCGCTGAAGTCCTTGGCCAAGGAATTGCAAGTGCCGGTGATTGCGCTGTCGCAGCTGAACCGTAGCTTGGAGCAGCGCCCCAACAAACGTCCGGTGATGTCCGACTTGCGTGAATCCGGCGCGATCGAGCAGGATGCCGACCTGATCTTGTTCATTTATCGCGACGAAGTCTATAACTCGGATTCTGCCGATAAAGGTAAGGCCGAAATCATCATAGGCAAGCAGCGTAACGGCCCGATTGGAACGGTTGCATTGGCATTCCGTGGCGAATACACCCGCTTCGATGACCTCGCGCCGGGTAACTATTGAGCGAAGTGAAATAATCTGCGATTTTTAGTTTGAAGCGCGCATAAGTTCGGATACAATGCGCGTCCTTTTATAGGCGCGTAGCTCAGTTGGTTAGAGCGCTTGGTCGACATCCAAGAGGTCAGCAGTTCGAGTCTGCTCGTGCCTACCAGATAAACAAAGGCCTCCAGTGATGGAGGCCTTTTGCTTGAGTGAGGTTTGCGCGACTATTTCCCTAGGCTTTTCAATGCCTCTGAAGAACGATTTTTCTCAATAAATCCGAGGTCAAATTTTCGCATGAATCAGCCCAGGCGGTTGTCCGCTGGATGGTAGTGCGGGTCTTCCAGCACGTTCGCCTCGACCATG
>JAVHRA010000135.1:0-12796 GCA_036171395.1 Gallionella sp.
GCGACGAAGTGCGCGTGCTTTCTATCGGCAGCTCGAAAGAATTATGTGGTGGTACACACGTCAAGCGCACGGGCGATATTGGCTTGTTTAAGATTGTTTCCGAAGGCGGTGTGGCAGCGGGGGTGCGCCGTGTCGAGGCGGTCACCGGAGAGGGCGCACTGGCTTTGATCAATGCGCAGCAAGCGCAGTTGCAAACCATAGCGGCTGCGCTGAAGTCTCAGCCACAGCAAGTCGCGACGCGCGTTTTGCAAGTGCTGGATAGCGTGAAAGCCTTGGAAAAAGAATTGGCCGGATTGAAATCCAAACTGGCTGTAGCGCAGGGCAATGATCTGCTTAAGCAGGCAGTCGAGGTCAACGGAGTGAAGGTTTTGGCAGCGCAGATGGATGGCGCTGACGCACTGGCATTGCGTGAGACGCTGAATAATATGAAGGACAAGTTAGCGCATGCCGCGATTGTTTTGGCTGCGGTACAGGATGGTAAGGTTAGTTTGATTGCCGGCGTTAGTGCCACTTTGACCAGTAAGATTAAAGCGGGCGATCTGGTTAATATGGTTGCGCAGCAGGTGGGGGGGAAGGGCGGCGGTAAACCGGACATGGCGATGGCGGGTGGTACTCAACCTGAACATTTGGCTACAGCACTGGCGAGTGTTGCGGCATGGGTGCAAAGCAAGGCATAACTTGCCATTCAGGTGTCGCGCGGGTACTGTTGACGCTGCGTTGAGTGAGTCACCGCCTGTAAAGGTAAATGGATCGCTGGCTTTAAGGTGTTGGGTTATCCCTTAACGACTTGTGTGAGTGCCAATGTAGTTCAATACACGCAAGCCTTAATGAAGAGCGGGGTAGAGGCGAATGCGTTTGAGTGCAATGTCAGATGTGGTTTCGCTAGCGGAGTGCGACACTCCACATTGTCCACACTATTGTCCGCACACCGCACGACAGCATATGTTGTGATGCATAAATCATGACCGTCAATCTGCACATCTTGTTTGTATGTATGGCTCCTGCGGAAGTGGTGAAGCTGACTAAGGTGATGCAGCACGCGGGCTTGGACTTCACCCCGGAGCAGATAGACAAGCCGCAACTATTACCGGCTAGGCTGAGCGATTACTTTGATCTGCTGATAGTCGATTCCTTGGCGCTACATCCCAATTTGGTCGAATCGATATTCAAAACATTACGGGATAAGGGGCTGGATATTCCGGTGCTGGTTTATTCCAATGCTAGCGATGAAGAGGTCATCGTCGCGGCGATGAAAGCCGGCGCTCAAGACTTCATCACCAGTCAGAACCCATTACGATTACCCTCGGCAATTAAGCGTGAACTCGCCGCAGTGAAGCAGCGTGCTGCGATTCGTAGAGAGGCACAGATCGATGCCTTGTTACAAGAGGTTGATAATTTGATGTTGGAAGGGTGGGATGTCGCGCCTATCGCGCAGCGGATCTGCCAGCAAGCCATGACTTTATGCAATCTGCGCCTTGCGTGGATAGGGGGGAAACAGGCTGATGGTTCGGTGGGCGTGGTCGCGGCTTTTGGTGATACGGACTATCTGAATCAGATACAGGTAAGGTGGGATGAGGGGCCGTTTTCTGAAGGTCCGGTAGGTGCAGCTATCCGCAAGCGGCAAGCGGTGCAGGTAAAGGTAGACGACGCATCTTTTAGTCCTTGGCGGGCGATTGCAGAGCAGCATGAGATACACAGTGCATTGGCTGTACCCATGGTGGCGCGGGACGAAATAATTGGCGTGTTGTGCATGTATGCACTGCGTCGTGATGCCTTCGATGTGGCCAGTGTGCGACGCTATGCGAAGTTCGCCAATCGATTGGCCATTACTTTGATGATGACGCAGGAGCACCAGCAGTTTCGCTTGCTGAGTGTCGCGATGAATAAAGCGACTCAGGCGATATTCATCACCACGCATGAAGGCAAGATCATCTGGTTCAATCATGCGCTGAGTGTGATCAGTGGTTATTCCGCACAGGAGATTATGGATAGCACGCCGCACTTGTTCAGCTCGGGCAATTACGAGCAGCAGTTCTGGGAAGATATGTGGCGCGACATACTGGCTGGTAAGTTGTGGAATGGTGATGTGTTGAATCGACGTAAAGACGGATCACTCTATAGCGTGTTGCAGAGCATCACCCCGCTGCTGGATGGACAGGGAAAGATTAGTCATTTTCTGTGTTTGCAGCAGGACATCTCAGAGAAAAAAGAGTTGGAGCAGAAGATCGCCTATCTGGCTTACCACGATATGTTGACCGGATTACCTAACCGCACACTGTTCAACGACCGTATGGCGCAGACCATCACGCAAGCCAAGCGTGATCAGACTCAGTTCTCATTATTGTTCATCGATCTGGATGGATTCAAAGAAGTGAACGATACCTTGGGCCATGGCGCGGGTGATCAGTTGCTGCAAATGGTTGCGGAACGGCTGCGCACTTGTGTGCGCGAAGGTGATACCGTAGCGCGTCTGGGCGGCGACGAGTTCATCGTATTGTTGCGCGATGTGTCCAGCCATGTCGGATTGACCAATATCACGCAGAAAATCATAGAGCGGATCGGCGAAAAGTATGAATTGGGCGAGGATGTCGCCTATGTTACGGCCAGTATCGGCATCAGTCGTTATCCGCACGATGCAACATTAGCGGAGCGATTGTTGAACTGTGCCGACGAGGCGATGTATGTCGCCAAGCATGCGGGTAAGAACCGCTATGCGCTGTGGGATAGCTCAATACCCCAAGCAGAATACTTAGATTGGCAGATTTAAGTTAGGCTCGGCAGCCAGCAGTACACGACGAAAATCTTGCTGTATCCGCACTAAGCCTTGCGCACTATCCGCTTCGAAGCGCAGCACAATTACCGGCGTGGTATTGCTGGCACGCGCCAGACCAAAGCCATCCGCATATTCCACACGTACTCCATCCAAAGTAATGATTTCTACGGCAGCGGTGAATGTTGCGCGATGCGCAAGCACTTGCATTAAGCGATGCTGCTCGCCTTCTGTAGTGTGGACATGTAGCTCGGGCGTGCAGTAGGAATCAGGCAAGGCATCAAAGAGCGCGTCGCAATCAGATACGCGGCTCAATATCTCCAATAAGCGTGCCCCGGCATACAGTCCATCATCGAAGCCATACCAACGTTCCTTGAAGAAGATGTGTCCACTTAACTCGCCAGCGAGTAGTGCGCCCGTCTCCTGCATTTTGGCCTTCATCAGTGAGTGTCCGGTTTTCCATAAAGTAGGCCTGCCGTGGTGCGACCGTATCCACTCGTACAGCCTTCCGGACGATTTGATATCGAAGATCACCTCCGCACCGGGATGGCGTGCTAGCACGTCCGCTGCGAACAACATCAGCTGCCGGTCAGGATAGATGATGGTGCCGCGTTTGCTGATGACGCCAAGACGGTCGCCATCACCATCAAAGGCTAGGCCTACCTCACTATCGCCGCCACGCACTGCGACGATCAGGTCGCGCAGATTCTCGGGCTTGGAGGGATCGGGATGATGATGGGGAAAATGCCCATCTACTGCGCAATGCAATTCTTCGACGGTGCAGCCGAGTCGTTGGTAAAGCTCGGCCACATAGGCACCGGCTATGCCGTTACCGCAATCAACGGCTACGCGCATCGGGCGCGATAGTTTGATGTCAGCAACGATGCGAGCCATATACGCGGCACGTATGTCCTGTTGCTCATAAGAACCCGTTCCGCTGGATAACTCAGCACGCTCTATACGTAGACGCAAAGCTTGTATGGCTTCGCCGTACAGCGTTACGTCGTCCAGTACGATCTTCAAGCCGTTGTACTGCGGTGGATTGTGGCTGCCCGTGAGCATCACCGCACAATGGGTACGCAAATGGTATGCCGCAAAATATGCCATGGGCGTAGTCACGCAACCGATATCGATGACGTTACAACCGCTCTGCTGTAAACCAACCGCGAGTGCGGCGATCAATTGCGGTCCGGACAGTCTGCCATCCCGACCGATGACGATGCGCTGATGACCTAACATCAATGCCTGCGTGCCTATTGCATGGCCAATTGCAGTCACCGCTGAGACTGTCAGGGTCTGATCAACGATGCCGCGTATATCGTAAGCTTTGAAGATATCCGCTGCGAGGGAAGTCATCAGTTAGCTGTCTCAGCAACGAGCTGTTGGTAATCCTGCCAGACCCGCTCGGGGGTGAGTTGTATCATGCAGTTGAAATGCCCCAGTGGGCAGACGCGCTTGAAGCATGGACTGCACGCGATATCAATCTTGATGACGCGCGCTTGGCTTGACAGCGGTGGCGTGAATTGCGGACTACTGGAGCCGAACAAGGCGAGCATAGGACGGTCTTGCGCGGCGGCCAGATGCATCAATCCCGAGTCGTTGCTCACCACGACAGAGGCACATCCGAGCAGCGCGATGGCATCGGCCAAATTGGTTTTGCCACACAGATTGGTACATAAGCCGCCACTCAGTTGATCTATCTGTGCCGCGACGTCGTGATCTTTGCCTGAACCTATCAACCAAATTGCACAACCCTGTGCGTGAAAGCGCTGGGCTAATTGCGCGTAATAGTTTTCTGGCCAACGTTTGGCGGGACCATATTCTGCGCCTGGGCAGAACGCAGCGACTGGACGGTCTAGCGTGAGTCCGAGTTTTTGTAGTGTGAGCTCGCGCTGGGCAGGGCTGATAGATAGCTTAGGATCGGCCAAGGGGCGGGGGATCTGACCGTCAGCAGTTTCGGCGAGGAAGGCAAAGCGCTCGACCATATAGGGCAAAACAGTCTTGTCCAATCTGCGCGCATCGTTGAGCAGTCCGTAGCGCGATTCACCGACGAAACCGGTACGTAAAGGAATGGCGGCGAAGAATGGTACCAGTGCCGACTTAAGTGAGTTAGGTAGTATCACCGCTTGATCATAGCGCGCTGCGCGCAGTTCGCGTCCCAGCTTAAAGCGGGCTTTGAGGTGCAAAGCACCATGCGGAAAAGGATTGGTGATGACTTGATCGACTTCGGGCAATGCATGCAGCAAACCAGCAGTCCAAGGAGGAGCCAAGACATCGATACGGCAATCGGTGTGGCGCTGCTTGAGCCGCGCCAGCATAGGCTGCATTAGCATGGCATCACCGACCCAGCTGGGTGCGACTACTAATATCTTATACATGAGTCTGGCTTAGGTAGATGGACGACACGAACAAGGGGCGCGTCGCAACGTTCAGCCTAGTGATGGCCTTTGGGCAGCTCACCCTTGAATTTATACAAAGTGCCACAGTATGGGCAGCGTGCTTCGCCACCATGATTGAGTGGAATCACCACTTTGGGGTGGGCGTTCCAAACGCTCATGCTGGGCATAGGGCAGACCAGAGGCAAATCATGGGCGGTGACTTCAAGATAACGTTGGGTGATGTTTTGTTCGCTCACAGTGCTCTCCAAGATGATCAACTGCCAACAGCAAACTCGCTCGCTGTTGGCAGCATTATGTTTGCTTAAACGTAGTCCAGCCAGTCGGTATGTTGCGGGTGCTTCCCGGCTACACAGTCGAAGAAAGCTTGTTGCAGCTTGGTGGTGATGGGACCACGCGAGCCTTTACCGATAACGCGTCTATCCAACTCGCGGATAGGGGTCACTTCGGCAGCAGTACCGGTGAAGAATGCCTCTTCCGCACAATAAATCTCATCACGCGTGATGCGTTTCTCAATCACTTCGATGCCCATCTCTTTAGCTAGGATGATGACGGAGTCACGGGTGATACCTTCCAAGCATGAGGTCAGGTCTGGGGTGTAGAGCTTGCCCTTCTTGACGATAAAGATGTTCTCGCCCGCACCTTCTGCGACATAACCGTCAACGTCTAGCAGCAAAGCTTCGTCGTAGTTGTCGTTGGCGACTTCCTGATGCGCGAGAATGGAGTTTGCGTAAGTAGTGACAGACTTGGCGCGGCACATATTGACGTTGACATGATGGCGGGTAAAGCTGGAAGTCTTGACGCGTATGCCTTTTTGCATACCTTCGTCACCCAGATAGGCGCCCCATGGCCAAGCTGCGATGGCGACATGGGTAGACAGGGCGGTCGCGGCGATACCCATCGCTTCAGAGCCGTAGAAGCAGATAGGGCGGATGTAACAGGATTTCAACTTGTTCGAACGGACCACTTCGCGATGCGCTTCCATGACGGTTTCTTTGTCATAAGGCATCTTCATCTGGAAGATGTGTGCCGAATTGAACAAACGGTCAGTGTGCTCACGCAAGCGGAAGATCGCCGTGCCTTTGGCCGCTTCATAGGCACGTACACCCTCAAAAACGCCCATGCCGTAATGCAAGGTGTGGGTCAGGACGTGAGTGGTGGCATCGCGCCAGGGAACAAGCTTGCCATCGTGCCAGATGAAGCCGTCGCGGTCGGACATTGACATGGGGAATCCTTAGGAAAATTTTCAAGACGCGGATTTTAGCCGTTTCCTGAAACTTAAGGAACATCTGTATACATGCTTTAATCGCGCGCCAATATGGACTACCGGAAAAGTCGCTCCTACAAGGAGTAGATGTCTAGTCATTTAGGTATATTTATTTGAAGAGTAAATTCGGTATGATGAAGGCCACGAGAATCACACTGGCTGGATGCGTTAACTTAAGGGACGATGACCATCTAATGAAAAGACCGCCTTCCATCACGAAAGAAATGATAGACACCCCAGAGGAAAAACTGCGCAAGAGTCTCCTAATCTTCGCTTGCGCATTTATGAATTTTGCCGTTGTGCTATGGCTCGCCATCTACTGGATGATGGGGCTGAACTTTTCTTCCAATGTGCCATTGGCATATCAACTGGTGTCAGTAGGATCGTTGGTCTTTTATCTAAAGACCAAAAATTTCGAAGTATTCCGCTTTGTGCAGCTCAGTTTGTTTCTATTTGCGCCGTTCATCATGCAATGGAGTATAGGCAGTTCGGTCACTTCCAGCGGGGTGATGTTATGGGCCTTGCTTGCGCCTATCGGGGCGCTGGTCGTTTCTAACTGGCGCGAATCGGTGCCGTGGTTCTTCGCTTATATTGTGATGACCATCATCTCGGGAGTGTTCGACTATTTCTTGGGCGCAGGCAACGAAGGCGCGGTGTCGATGAAGACCATCGGTGTGTTCTTCGCCCTGAATTTCGTTGCGATGTCTTCTATCATCTATTTTCTGGTGCGTTATTTTGTGGTGGAAATGGAGCGCATCAAGACCCAGCTTGATTTGCAGCATCAACTACTGGAAGAAGAGCAAAAGAAGTCTGAGCGCGTGCTGTTGAATGTACTGCCGGGCGCGATTGCTGAGCGGTTGAAGAACGATCAAGGCTTGATTGCCGATGGTTATGCAGACGTCACAGTGATGTTCGTCGACTTGGTGAACTTTACGCAGTTGACCGAGATGTTGGCGCCTACCGAGATGGTGGGGTTGTTGAACCAGATATTCTCCGGCTTTGATGTGCTGAGCGAAAAATATGGTGTGGAGAAGATCAAGACCATGGGTGATGCCTATATGGTAGTAGGTGGTTTTGATCGGGAGCGTAATACCTATACCAGTGATATTGCAGATATGGCCATAGAGATGCGTGACTTTGTCGCGAACAATCCCAGCTTCGCCAAATATCATCTAAGTGTACACACGGGGATCGCGACTGGGCCGGTCGTGGCTGGAGTCATCGGCACTAAACGTTTCATTTATGACCTGTGGGGTGACACAGTGAATATTGCTAGTCGCTTGACCGATGAGGCGACATTTGGCGTCATACAAGTGGATAAGATGACCTATAACCGTTTGCACGATACCTTTGCTTTTGAGCCCCGTGCCACGGTGAATATCAAGGGTAAAGGCGAGATGGCGATGTACCGACTGAACTCCAGACTGGGCGTCGGGTATGGGCTGGGCAACTCCGGTGCGCATGCCGCTTTCACTCCCTCTGCGCCTTTGGCTGCACCATCCCTCTAAACTTCAAGCATTAACAAAAATCGAATTCCAGAGATTCACGCTGGCGCTCACATCGATGCTGCCGGGCGCAACCCGGCAAGGTGATAGATGATTGAGACGCATGCTGTGCTGGGTTTTACGCAGGGTGCGATAGGTATCACTGACTTGTAGTGCCAATTCTGCTGCAATCAATTTCAACTCCCCGGCTCGTTTCAAAAGCGCCAGATTGCCGATATTGCCAGTCAAGCTTGGATGCTGGTGAGCATGTGCCAGTACCAGATATTGCACGATGAATTCGATATCTACCATGCCCCCTTGATCGTGCTTGATATCGAACAAGTTGCTATTGTTGCTGTGTCCCGCATGCATCTTCTGCCGCATCGCGGTGATTTCTTTACGCAACTCAGTAAGGTCGCGCTGCTTACGCAGTAGCTCCTCGCGTATCTGTTCGAATGCCGCGCCTATGGTTGCGTCACCCGCGCTATAGCGCGCACGGGTTAGTGCTTGGTGTTCCCATACCCACGCGTGATTCTGTTGGTAGTCGGCGAAGGCAGCGAGACTCGTGACGAGCAAGCCACTGGCGCCGTTGGGTCGCAAGCGTAGGTCGGTCTCGTAAAGTCGACCTGCGGAGGTGTAACTGCCCAACACGGTGTTGATGCGTTGTGCCAGTCTGGCATAGTTCTCGGGCGCATCAGGATGGTCGTCGTCATAGATGAAGATCAAGTCTAGGTCCGACTCGTAGCCCAGCTCTTTGCCGCCCAACTTGCCATACGCGACGATGGCGAATTTGGGCGTGTCGGTGTGCCTTTTGCGTGCATTGCGCCAGCACAGTGCCAGCACATGTCGTAACATCATGTCGGCCAAATAACTGAGGTGATCGCTCAGGATCTCTAGCGGTAGCAGGTCCTGTAAATCCATCGCCAGTAGATGAAATATCTGTTCTTGTTGGATATGGCGCAAGCTATCCATCTGCCGCTCCATATCCTCGTCGCAGTCACTCAAGCGTGCACTTATCTCGGCATCAAGTTTTGCCCAATCGGGCATTTGGTAAATCTCGCGTGCATCCAGGAGTTCATCGAATAGCGCGGGATGCAGCGTCAGATATTCGCCTGCCCAACTGCTGGCGGCTACCAGTCGGCACAGACGTTCGAGCGCGACAGGATATTCGGAGAGGAAGGACAGGTAAGCTGCACGGCGGATGATGCCATCCAAAAGCGCTAGCATTCGGCTAAGCACGATGTCTGGCGCCTGCAACACTGCACATTGTCGGATGAAGCGGGGAAGTAGTTGCGTGACGCGCTCGCGACTGGATTCGGGTAGTTGTTGATAGCGGGTGCTAGTGCGTAACTGTAGTAGTCGTTCGGCGCTCGCGGGTGCTTGTGTGTAGCCCAGTGTAGTTAGCCGTTCGGCAAGCTCGTTCGCACTGATGTTGTCACGCCATAACGTCATATCGTCGGGCTCATTTTGTTGTGCATGGAATATGGCATCGAACTGGCGACTGACGCTTCCGCGATGTATATCGAGTTGAGCGAGCATGCTGTCATAGTCGGCAAAGCCCATCCCCAAGGCAAGCAACGCTCGCTCTGCGGCGGTCTCGGGTATGTCTTGCGTTTGTTGGTCATCCAGATATTGCAAGCGATGCTCCAAATTACGCAGGAAGATATAGGCTGCTTGAAGTTGCTGAACCGTTTCGTGTGGCAGTTGCCCATCTTTGGCAAGTTGGTTCAGTACTGCGACAGTGGGACGAATACGCAATTTTGCATCTCGTCCACCGCGTATCAGTTGAAATACCTGTGCGGTGAATTCGATCTCGCGTATCCCGCCGGGGCCTAACTTAATGTTGTTCCTGCGGTCGCGCCTTTGCACCTCTTGACGTATTTGTGCATGCAGTTTGCGCATCGAATCGATTGCACCGAAATCCAGATATTTCCGGTAGATGAAAGGTTGGGTGAGTCGCAGCAATTCGTTGGATTCGGCAGCGGCGGAGAGCGGTGCAATGACGCGTGCCTTGATCCAGGCATAGCGCTCCCACTCACGGCCTTGGCTGATCAGGTACTCTTCCAGTGCAGCGAAGCTCATCACCAGTGGTCCGCTGTCGCCGTAGGGACGCAAGCGCATGTCCACACGGAACACGTAGCCATCGCCAGTCGCCTCGTTGATGAGATTGATCAGACGGCGTCCCAGACGGGAAAAGAATTCGTTATTACTCAAGCTGCGTATCTCACCCTGACCCGACACAGCCTGTGTTTCGCCGTCTTCCGCATAGGTGAAAATCAAATCGATATCCGACGATACATTCAATTCGCCACCGCCCAGCTTACCCATCCCTATGATTAGCAGTTGTTGTGGCGTGTGGCTATGAACGCTCATGGGTATGCCAAATTGCTGTTGCAATGTTTGCATCAGGCATTGCTGAGCCTGTTGTACGCACACTTCGGCCAAGGCCGTCATGCTGTTCATTACCTCATTCAGGTCGGCGAGGCCGTTTAGGTCACGCAGGATGAGTTTGAGCATCACCTGTTTGCGCACGATGCGCACCGCTTTGCCGAGCTGGGCTTCGTCGGTGAGATTCAGCTCGGTCTGTTGCAGCAGACTGTTGATTTCGGTGCGGTCGCAAGGGGTGCTGTGCTGCTGCTCCAGCCATGCCAGCATTGCGGGTTCCGCATCGAGCAACCTGTGCGCGTAGCGACTGCAACGACGGGTCTTGTTCAGCAAGGCCGAGAAATCAAGAGGTGCGGGCTTTAAAGTGTTCATGATGTGTGGCTATCAAGATAGAATGCGCGACTTGTCAATTATAGATTCTCTGCCTTAGCGCTGAGATGTTTGTTTAGCCAACAACCCATGTGGAATTCCCGCCCAGTACGTATCCTTTGGCATAGTTTCAACTGGCTGACTCGCGTCGTCATCGTTGTGGTGGTGTTGGGAGCTGCGTTGTCGGCATTGAGTATCATAGGCTTGCGCTATTGGCTGCTGCCTAATATCGAGCGCTATCACGAGCAGATTATCAGTTCCGTGTCGCACCATCTGGGGCGCACCGTCACCGTAGAAAACATCTCAGGCGATTGGCAGGGGCTCAGACCACGTCTAGCCCTAAAGAACCTCAGCGTGCTAGATCAAGACCAGCGTCCCGCACTGGTGTTACCCGAAGTGCGAGTGAGCATCTCTTGGCTGTCTTTGCTATCTGCAGAGTTGCGTTTTTCCAGTTTGGAGATCAATAGGCCGGAGTTGTTGATACGTCGAGATACTCACGGTGCTTTTTTCGTTGGCGGTGTGCCCGTCATTAGTAGTGGTGGTGACGATTACAAACTTGCGGATTGGTTGCTGCTGCAATCGCGGATGGTGGCAAGGAACGCGCTGATCGTCTGGGTGGATGAGCAGCGCGGTGCACCGCCGCTGGTGTTAGAGAATGTGAATGTACGTATCGAAAGTCTATTCAACCACCATAGATTCGCACTCCGCGCGGTAGTGCCTGAAGAGTTGGCCAGCCCACTAGATGTGCGTGGTGATTTTCGTGGTGCAAGTTTCTCCGACCTAAAAAATTGGCGTGGACAAGTCTTTACCCAATTGCAGTATGCAGACATTACGGCTTGGCGGGCATGGTTGGATCTGCCGCAGCAATTCAGCCAAGGTCGCGGTGCCGTAAGGGCATGGTTGGACGTGGCGGCTGGGCGAGCCGCACGTATGCAAGTCGATCTCGCAGTACGTGATGTGGCAACCAAACTGGCCGATGATGTACCCGAGATGATGATGAAACGTCTGCAAGGTCGTGCCACTTGGCATGCATTGGCCGGTGGCTTCGAACTTGAGACCAGACGATTGAGCATGCAGTTGGAGAATGGTGTGAGTCTGCCGACCACAGATCTCTATCTGCGTGTCTTGACGCAACTTAATAAACAGCCTGCCTCGGGAGAGATACGCGCAAATCTGCTGCACCTCGAGACACTAGTCAGTTTGGCAAATTTTGTACCGATACCGGCGGATCTGCGCAGCGAGTTAGATGCTTTTGCGCCGCGCGGAAAAGTCACTGCACTCAAGGCGCAATGGCAGGGTAGCCCTGAACATCTGCGCGCTTTCACCATTAAGGGAAAATTCAACGACATTGCGTTGCGGCAGGTAGGCAAGTTGCCTGGATTTGCATCTTTGAGTGCGGATATCTCGGGCGATCAAGATCATGGCAATGTCCAAGTTAGATCTAAGCAATTGCAAGTCGAAGCGCCGGACATCTTGCGTGAGTCGCTGCAATTTGAAGTGTTGAACAGTGATGCAAGCTGGCGCCATCAGGACGGCGAGCTGGTGGTAGATGTCGATCGCCTAGCCCTATCTAACGCCGACGTGGAGGGGGTTGCGCATGGTGCTTATCGCACAGTCAAAGATACCCCGGGCAGATTGGATTTGAGCGTGGATTTGAACCGCGCGAACATCGCGCAAGCGGCACGCTATATTCCGCTGATTGCAGTGAATCGCGAGGTGAACGATTGGCTGCATGGCGCATTGCTTGCCGGCACGAGCAATGACTTGCACTTGCGTATCTTGGGTAACCTGGAAAAATTCCCATTTGTGGATAAAGCCGAGGGCAAATTTGAACTCAGTTCGCATTTCAATGATGCCACGGTGCGTTTTGCCAGTGAGTGGCCCGATGTAGAGCATGCGCACGGAAGCCTGACCATGCTAGGGAAAAATCTGGAAGTGTCTTGCAGTGCCGCTGATAGCGCTGGCGCAGCGGTACAAGATGTCGTGGTTTCCTTGCCCGACTTTACTCAAGCAATGCCTAGATTGGATGTGAAGATCAAGGCGCTCGGCGAGACAATGGGCTTTCTGAAATATATAGGACAAAGTCCAATCAGAGGTTATATCGCCGGCTTTACCGATCCGGTCG
>JAVHRA010000136.1:0-2609 GCA_036171395.1 Gallionella sp.
TGACCGCACGTGACCAGATGGTCGGTCCTTGGCAAGTGCCGGTGGCTGACGTGGCTGTTACTCTGATGGGTTTCAATACTCACAAAGCTGAAGCCTTTGCGCTGGGCGAACGCACACCCTTGGCTTTGGTCAATGCACCCGCGTCTGGTCGTATGGCCGTCGGTGAGGCGCTGACCAACATCGCCGCAGCACGTATCGAAAAGATAGGCGACATCAAATTGTCGGCAAACTGGATGGCCGCTGCCGGTCACCACGGCGAAGATGCCGCGCTGTTCGACACCGTGCGTGCAGTTGGGATGGAGCTGTGCCCACAACTGGGTATCGGCATCCCAGTTGGCAAAGATTCGATGTCGATGAAGACCGTGTGGAAAGATGGCGCGGAAGACAAATCCGTCACCGCACCGTTGTCACTCATCATCACCGCGTTTGCACCATGCCCTGATGCGCGTGACACCTTCACGCCGCAACTGGCTGCTGATCTCGACACAGCCTTGCTGCTGATTGATCTGGGTCATGGCAAGAACCGCATGGGCGGCTCGGCACTCGCTCAGGTATACAAACAAGTTGGTGACGTGGCACCTGATGTAGACGATGCCGCAACGCTCAAAGCATTCTTCGAGCTGATCCAAAAACTCAATGCAGCTGGAACACTGTTGTCCTATCACGACCGTTCCGATGGCGGTGCTTTCGTCACTCTGTGCGAGATGGCGTTTGCCTCACACGTGGGTCTGGATATCTGTCTAGATGAGCAACATAGCGACTCGTTGCGCACTTTGTTCAACGAAGAGTTGGGCGCGGTAGTGCAAGTGCGTAACCGCGATGTGCAACATGTGCTGCAACTGGCGACCGATGCGGGCATCAAGAGCGTGCTCAAGATCGCCAAGCTCAATGAGAGCGGCATGATCAATGTACAGCGTGCAGGTGAAACACTCTATGCCGAGAACGGTGTGCAGCTGCAACGCATCTGGTCTGAGACCACCTACCAGATGCAGAAGCTGCGCGACAATCCAGCGTGTGCGCAACAAGAGTTCGATGGTTTGCTGGATGCCGGCGACCCTGGTCTGCACGTCAAACTCACTTACGATCCGAATGAAGCACCTCCAGCCGTTCGCGGTGAGCTGGTCGAACCGTCTCCTTCGACAAGCTCAGGACGAGCGGGCTTTATACGAGTCCGCCCCAAGATCGCCATCCTGCGTGAGCAGGGCGTGAACGGTCAGATCGAGATGGCCGCAGCATTCGACCGTGCAGGTTTTGCTACTGTGGACGTACACATGAGCGACATCATCAGCGGTCGCGTCAAGCTTGCCGACTTCAAGGGTGTGGCTGCATGCGGCGGATTCTCCTACGGCGACGTGCTGGGTGCGGGCGAGGGCTGGGCCAAGTCCATCTTGCTCAACAACCGCGCACGTGATGAGTTCGAAGCCTTTTTCAAACGTAACGACACCTTCGCTTTGGGCGTGTGTAACGGCTGCCAGATGATGAGCAACCTGCACGAGATCATCCCTGGCGCGGAACATTGGGCGCACTTCGGTCGCAACCAATCCGAACAGTTCGAGGCGCGCTTCGTTATGGTGGAAGTGCAGGAATCACCGTCAATCTTGTTCGAAGGCATGGCCGGTAGTCGTATGCCTATCGTGGTCGCGCATGGCGAAGGCTATGCTGACTTTGGCAACGCTGCGAAACTCAAGGCGGCCCAACCGCTGGTGTCACTGCGCTACGTGGACAATCGCGGCAACCCCACCGAGACCTATCCGCTCAACCCTAACGGCTCACCGCAAGGTATCACCGGCCTCACCACACCGGATGGCCGCTTCAGCATCATGATGCCGCACCCCGAGCGCGTGTTCCGTGTTGTGCAGAACTCTTGGTATGCTAGCGATAGTCAAGAGAACGGTGCATGGTTGAAGATGTTCCAGAACGCTAGGAAGTGGGTAGGCTAAGTTGGTTTGAAGTGCAATAAAAAAGGCGACCTAGTGATCGCCTTTTTCATGCATGAATGATTGATCAGCAGAAGAACTCGATGACTTGGATGGGGTCTTTTAGGAAGGTGTGGCCTAGGCTGATGCTGCCGGATTCGCGCAATACAAATTCTTCGCGGCGCAATTGAATCTCGGTTTCACCTTTGACATTGATATAACTGCCGTTGGAGCTCATATCGACAAAAACAAATTTATCACGGCGCAGCTCGATCTTGGCATGGATGCGTGATGCTCGTTTGTCTTCAACCACGATGTCTGCTTGCTTGTCGCGACCGATGACGAGGATAGGAAATTTTGAGTTGATGAGATATTTCTTGCCTTGATGGTGTAGCTGTAACGTCGGTTCGGCCAACTCGGTTACAGATTTGTTGATGGTCATCATGGTCATGTCATCGCATTCCTGCCAGATGATTTCAAGCACTTCAATATCGTCTGCTGTTCCCCTGATGGACAGTGCGTCAAAAGAGCGTGTGCTGCTAAGCATAATGGGCGGGAGCTGTTCTACGGTGGCTCGGGTGGTGATGATTTGTTGGCCATTGGCGATTTCTGCCATACGCGATGCAACATTGACGGTAGCACCAAATACGTCGCCATCATTTTCAAGAATCGGACCGAAATGAAAACCGATAC
>JAVHRA010000137.1:0-2597 GCA_036171395.1 Gallionella sp.
CAACCGCCTTGTAAGCGGTAGGTCATCAGTTCGAATCCGATAGGCGGCACCAATCTAAACCCGTTAACCAAAAGTTAACGGGTTTTTTCTTGCGCGGCGTTCGCTGGCAGTGTTTCGCGGTGCAGATATGTAAGATTGGTGCGCTTAAGCGCTGAATAATTCGGTAAGATTGAGCCCGCGCTCCTATCCTGGTGCGCTTCTTAGCGAGCGATCATTTCAAAATGAAAATTCACGAATACCAAGGCAAAGAAATCCTGCGTCAATTTGGTGTGCCTACCCCATCTGGTGCGGCATGTTTTAGTGTGGACGAGGCGGTTGCTACTGCGCAGCGTTTGGGTGGCGCAGTGTGGGTGGTCAAGGCTCAGATTCATGCAGGCGGTCGCGGCAAAGGCGGTGGTGTGAAAGTGGCGCGTAGCCTAGATGAGGTGCGCGCAGCCGCGCAGCAGATACTGGGCATGCATTTGGTGACGCATCAGACCGGTAAAGAAGGGCAGGTGGTGCGCCGTTTGTTGATCGAGCAGGGTGCGGCGATAGCCAAAGAATTCTATCTGGGGATGGTGATAGACCGCAGCAAGCAACGTGTGGCGTTGTTGGCTTCCAGCGAGGGCGGCATGGAGATCGAAGAGGTCGCCGCGCATCATCCCGAGAAGATCCACAAGTTGTGGATAGACCCGTTGCACGGTATGCAGAATGCCGAGGCCGCGCAGATTGCTAAACATATCGGCATCCCTGATGCAGCCATCGCGGAGACGGTCACGGTATTGCAGGGGCTATATCGCGCCTTTGTCGAGAAGGATGCGATGCTGGCAGAGATCAACCCGCTGGTGTTGACTGCCGATAATCATGTCATCGCGTTGGATGCCAAATTCAATTTCGATTCCAACGCGCTATATCGTCATCCCGAGGTAGTGGCGTATCGCGATCTGGATGAAGAGGATGCGGCTGAGATCGAGGCGTCGAAGTTTGACCTGAGCTATATCTCGCTGGATGGCGACATTGGCTGTCTGGTGAACGGTGCGGGCTTGGCGATGGCGACTATGGATATCATTAAGTTGTACGGCGGCAGTCCCGCTAACTTCCTCGACGTGGGCGGTGGTGCGACCAAGGAGAAGGTCACGGAAGCCTTCAAGTTGATGTTGAAGAATCCCAATCTCAAAGCCATCCTAGTTAATATCTTTGGCGGCATCATGAAGTGTGATGTGATCGCCGAAGGCGTGGTGGCCGCCGCGCGCGAAGTGCATTTGGCAGTTCCGCTGGTGGTGCGATTGGAAGGGACTAATGTGGAGTTGGGGAAAAAAATTCTGGCGCAATCCGGCCTGCCTATCATTTCCGGTAGCGACATGGCGGATGCCGCCGCAAAAGTCGTCGCCGCAGCGAGGAATACATAATGTCCATACTCATCGATAAGAACACCCGTGTCATGACGCAAGGTATGACCGGTAAGGTCGGCCAGTTCCACACGCAAAATTGCATTGCTTACGCCAACGGCAAGAATTGTTTCGTCGCCGGAGTCACGCCTAAGAAGGGCGGGCAGAACTTCGAGGGCGTGCCGATCTATGACAGCGTGCTGGAAGCCAAGCAGCAGACAGGCGCGACGGTGTCGGTGATCTATGTGCCGCCGCCCTTTGCGGCCGCCGCGATAGACGAGGCCGTGGAAGCGGATCTGGATTTGGTGATCTGCATCACCGAGGGCATTCCTGTTCACGATATGCTCAAGACCCGTCACAAGATGGCTGGCAAACGCACCATCTTGATCGGCCCCAATTGTCCCGGTCTTATTACCCCTGACGAGCTCAAGATCGGCATCATGCCGGGACATATTCATCGCAAGGGCCGCATTGGCGTGGTATCACGTTCCGGCACGCTGACTTATGAGGCGGTCGGGCAACTCAGTGCTTTAGGCTTGGGGCAATCGTCCTGCGTGGGGATTGGTGGCGACCCGATCAATGGCCTAAAGCATCTGGATGTGTTGAAGCTGTTCAATGATGATCCTGATACCGATGCGGTAATCATGGTCGGCGAAATTGGCGGCAGCGACGAGGAAGAATGCGCGCGCTGGATTAAAGATCACATGCGCAAGCCTGTGGTTGGTTTCATCGCCGGTATCACCGCACCACCCGGCAAGCGCATGGGTCATGCGGGCGCCATTATTTCCGGCGGACAAGGTGGGGCAGATGCCAAGCTGGCGGTGATGGAAGCGTGTGGTATTCATATCACGCGCAATCCTGCTGAGATGGGGAAAGTGATGAAGAAAGTACTGGTGAGTGGCAAGTAGGAAGGGGGGGAGTGGAGTGCTGCACATTCAACTCACCCACTAGGCACACAGTGCCGTCCCACTTGTTGTTGGCCATAAAAAGGATAGTTCATGTTAGAAATGTTAGTTACCGCCCAGTTCTGGGTGGATGTTGCCAAAATCATCATGATCGACCTGTTGTTGAGTGGCGACAATGCCGTGGTCATCGCCTTGGCGTGTCGTAATCTACCGGCCGATCAGCGCAAACGAGGCATTTTGTTTGGCGTGGTTGGGGCAATCGTGTTGCGGGTGGTGTTGACCTTTTTCGCGGTCAGTCTGTTGTCGTTACCGTACCTCAAGTTGA
>JAVHRA010000138.1:0-2591 GCA_036171395.1 Gallionella sp.
GTAACCGCGCACGGCGTTTGAGTGTGTTACAGCGAGTGCTTCACTTGCGTGCCAGTGCCTGCAAAATATCTTGCAGCAACTCCCAGCACCGAGCTACCGATGCGATCTCCACACGTTCGCCGGGTGCATGTGCGCCGCTGATGTCGGGGCCGAAAGAGATCATGTCCAGATGCGGATGACTGGCGGCGAGCAGGCCGCACTCCAGACCGGCATGGATCACTTGCAGTCCGGCGGGTTGGCCGTAGCGGGTGTTGTATACCTGTTGGCACAATGCCAGCAAAGGCGACGCTGGATTGGGTGTCCAGCCCGGATACGCGCCGTCCGTCCAAGCTTGCAAGTCGTAGCTTTGCGCATAGCTGACCAACTTATTCGCCAGTGCGGTCGCGCGCGCATCGTGCAGCGAGCGCACTTTGAAGGTGGCCTTGAACTTGCCCTCGTGCAGACCCACTACGCCGAGGTTGGACGAGGTATCGGTGACACCGGTGAAGTCTGCGCTCATGCTGGCTACGCCATTCATCGCAGTGTCGAGGAAGGCGAGGATGCGGTCGCGCGTTGCGTTGCTGATTGCAGTCCCTATGCAGTCCGTTCGCCCTGAGCTTGTCGAAGGGGCAAGGTTCATCTCTGCGTCTGGTTCGACAGGCTCACCACGAACGTTTGATTGTGCGACGGGCCCATCCAGATGGGTGCAGGCGAATGTTACTTTGGTATCCACCGCCGCGTAACGTGCCTGCCAGGACTCGTGCCGGTGTCTCACCCACTCATCTATGCTGGCCGCAACAGCAATAGGTAAGGCGCACAGCGCATAGGCTTCGCGCGGGATGGCGTTGCGTGCGGTACCGCCGCTTATCTCTATCAGGCGCACATCGCTGTGCGCGCTCAGGTCGCGCAAGGCTTCGGCCAGCAGCTTGATGGCGTTGCCGCGCCCTTGGTGGATGTCGATGCCCGAATGTCCACCGCGCAGCCCGCTCACATCGAAGCGCAGCAGCGCGTAGCCGTCTGGAAGTTGTTCGCACTCGCATGTGGAGCGCACCTCGACATCCACTCCGCCCGCGCAGCCCAGATAAAAATGTCCCCATTCTTCGGTATCTAGGTTGATGAGGGTCTTGCCTTGCAATGTGCCAGCAGCCAGACCGCGCGCACCATCCATACCGGATTCTTCATTGATGGTAAGCAATACTTCCAGCGGCGGATGCACCAGCCCCGGTGTTTCCAGTGCGGCCAAGGCCAACGCCACACCTATGCCGTTGTCTGCGCCCAGTGTGGTGTTCTCGGCGCTTAGCCAGCCATCGCGCACTATGGTGCGTATCGCATCGCGCTCGAAGTCGTGCACGGTGCCCGAGTTAGCTTGGCACACCATATCGAGATGGCCTTGCAAGATCACGCCGGGCTGCTGCTCGCAACCGGGGCTGGCCGCTTTGCTCAGGATCAGATTGCCCACCGTATCCTCGCGTGCCGTGATGCCGTGTTGTGTGGCCCAAGCACTGAGCTTAGCTTTCAACGCGGCTTCTTTATACGAGGGGCGAGGGGTTTCGCACAAAGTGGCGAAGTGTGACCAGACGATGGTGGGGTGCAGGTTTCTCATGGGGTTTGCGATTGTTGGGGTGGAAAATTCTGAGTACCTCGAAAAACCTACTGCGCGACTCGATTGCGGCGTTGCGCGGTGCTCACTCATCGATATGTCGCAATCGCTCCGCTCCGTGCGCCTTGCACTCAAGCCGCTCGCTACGGTTTTTCGAGACACTTATTCTAAATGAGGATGGCGTGCTGTCGCGTCAGATTGTTGCAGCGTAGAAATAAATCCGCAATCACCCTGCAACACTGCGCTGCGATGCTGTGAGTATGAATACGCGCCAAGTTCGTTCCATCTTCCTCTCCGACATCCATCTCGGCACCAAGGCTTGTCAGGCCGAGAATCTGTTGGAGTTTATGAAGAATTACTCCTCGGAATATGTGTTCCTGCTCGGCGACATCGTCGATCTGTGGTCTATGAGTCGCGGCGGGGTGAGCTGGTCGGCGGCGCAGAATACTTTCGTGCAGAAGATGTTGCGCCGCGCGCGTCACGGCGAGCAGGTGTACTTCATTCCCGGTAACCACGACGAGGCTTTGCGCGAATACGTCGGCACTTCTTTCGGCGATGTGCTGGTGGTGCACGAATATATCCACACGGCGGCAGACGGGCGCAAATATCTGCTGCTGCACGGCGATGAATTCGATCAGGTCACCATGCATTACAAATGGGTCGCCATCTTGGGTGACATGGCTTACAACCTGCTGGTGCGCCTCAATATCTATCTGTCTTGGTTGCGCCGCACTTTCAAGATACATGGTTACTGGTCGCTGGCCGGTTATGCCAAACGCAAGATCAAGACGGCGGTGAACTTTATCTTCAATTTTGAGGATGCGGTCATGCATCACGCCCGCGAGTTGGGCATGGACGGCGCGATTTGTGGCCATATCCACTGGCCCGCCATCAAAGAGGTGGACGGTCTCACCTATCTTAATTGCGGCGACTGGGTGGATAGCTGCACCGCCATCGTCGAGCATCTGGATGGACGCATGGAGCTGATCCACTGGGGCGCTGCGCAACCGAC
>JAVHRA010000139.1:0-2589 GCA_036171395.1 Gallionella sp.
AAGTTCTGGGCAACGTCGGTAAGACACTGGAAGCTTCCGCTGCTGTGCCGTTCCCGCAGATTGCACCGACTATTGGTAATACGGCTGCGTTGCGCATGGTCAACAATCGTTTGGCTGATGGTCAAATTAAGGTGTTGTTCACATACGCTACCAACCCTGTATTTACAGCACCAGCCGAGATGAAGTTCAAAGAGAATCTTGCCAAGGCTAATTTCCGTGTCGCTTTTGCGCACTACTTGGATGAGACTGCATTGCAGGCTGATCTGGTGCTGCCACTCGATTCCGCACTGGAAGATTGGGGCACTTTGGTCGCCGAATATCAGCCAGAAGGCGTCCAGATTAGTGTGCAACAGCCGCTGATGGAAAAGCTGCATCCCGAGACGCGCGGTATGGGTGACATCCTGTTGGCGCTGATCAAGCAACGCCAGCCAGATGCGTACAAATCTTTCGATGACTACTACGCCTATTTGCGCACGGCGATGTTGAAGAATAAGAGCGAATTTGCGAATTCCGCTATGGATGATGATGTGTTCTGGAATGGCGTATTGAGCTCCGGCATCATCAATGTAGGCGGTAATCTGAACAAGCTGAACAGCAAGTCTGACACTGGCGTCAAATTGCCTGCACCTGCTGAGCCAGATGCAAAATATCCATTCAATCTGATTCCTAGCGTGACTGCCAATCTGCGTGACGGTCGTCACGCCAATCAGCCTTGGTTGCAAGAGTCTCCCGATCCATTGACTACCATCGTGTGGGATTCATGGGTCGAGATTCATCCCAAGAAGGCCGCTGAACTGGGCATCGTTGAAGGTGACATCGTCGCTGTCGAGTCTAAAAACGGCATCATCAATGCGCAAGCTTACCTGTTCCCCGGTATCCATCCTGATGCGGTATCCATCCCGCTCGGTCGCGGACACGAGGCGATGGGACGCTATGCCAAGGGTTACGGCGTGAATCCTTTCCAAATCTTGGATCGCGTATTCGATGACGAGACAGGTGAATTGGCTATGCATGAGACCAAAGTCAAATTGAGCAAAGTCGGCAAGCGCGTCATCGTAGTCAAGGATGAAGGTTTTGCGGGGGGTGCCCAGCATGGCAAGAAGATCGCGATGACGAAGTCTAGCGATCAGGTCGATCTTTCGGAGGAGGTCTAAAGTATGTCGGTATCTAACTTATTAGAAAATTGGGCGGAGTTCCGTCATACGCATCCCGTAGATGATGTGCCTCACGATCCATACAAGTGGGCGATGAGCATCGATCTGGATGCTTGTACCGGTTGTAATGCATGTAGTGTCGCTTGCTATGCCGAGAATAATATTCCGGTTGTGGGTAAGGATAAGTTCCAGCATGGTCAAGTGATGCATTGGATGCGTATCGAGCGTTACTGGCCTGAAGATGGTCGTGACTTCCCCGATCAAGGTGCGACCTTCCTGCCTATGATGTGTCAACAGTGTGAAGCGGCTCCTTGTGAGACCGTTTGCCCAGTCGGCGCGACTAACCACACAGCAGATGGTTTGAATTCTCAGGCTTACAACCGCTGTGTTGGTTCTCGTTACTGCTCGGCTAACTGCCCATTCAAGGTGCGTTACTTCAACTGGTACGACTACCCAACCACAGAGAACGTTTGGCCAGCTGAGATGACTCAGCAGCTGAATCCGGATATCACCTTGCGTAGCAAGGGTGTGATGGAGAAGTGCACGTTCTGCGTGCAACGTATCCGTGCCGGCGAACGCGCTGTGAAGAACGAAGGCCGTATCTTGCGCGACGGTGAAGTGCAGACGGCTTGTCAGCAAGTGTGCCCTAGTGGTGCCATCACCTTCGGTAATCTGGTCGATCCTGAATCTAAAGTTCATCAAAAGTGGAAGGCTCAACGTGTTGAGTTGACTGCGGATGAGCAAGAGAAGGATAAGGAAGAAGGCGGTACGGATCTGCGCGGTTATCGCATCTTGGAAGAGTTGCGACCATACCCCTCTGTGATGTACATGGAACGCGTGCGCGAAAGCGCGATTTGATTCGCTGTAACTTGTTTAGGGAATAACAATGAAAGATATCCGCGAAGACATCGCTTGGGCAAAGATCAATAAAGACGTGCTCAAGAGTTTGGAGTCACCACGTAAGCTGTATTGGGTGATTTTGGCTGTTGCAATTGCCATGATCAGTGTCGCCGTAGGTTGTGAGGTTTACCAATACAACACCGGTATGGGCGTATCGAATATGGATAACCCGCATGTATGGGGGCTGTATATCGCTACCTTCATCTTCTGGATCGGTATGAGTCACTCCGGTACGTTGTTGTCGGCGATCCTGCATCTGATGCATGCCGATTGGCGTAAACCGATCTATCGCTTCGCTGAAGCGATGACGACCTTCTCTCTGATGACCGCAGGTCTGTTCGTCATGGTGCACTTGGGGCGTTTGTGGCAGTTCTATTACTCGCTGCCATATCCAAATGACCGTAGTCTGTGGCCTAACTTTCAATCCCCATTGTTGTGGGATGCGATGGCGATCTTTACTTACTTGAGTTCGTCTATCCTGTTCTTGTTCGTCGGTATGATTCCTGACTTGGCAATCTGTCGCGACAACATTCAC
>JAVHRA010000140.1:0-2573 GCA_036171395.1 Gallionella sp.
GAGCGGACACGCCGCCAAACCGTGGCAGGTGAACAGCAAAAAAGTGTGCAGACTACACGGAGCTGAACAAATGCTGAGCTTGGCAGAGATTCAAAAGATGCCAGCGAGGAAGGGAGTTTTGTCGGAGCGATGGTTTTAGTTGATGCTCCATCATGGGTTGTCATTGCTAACATATCAGTCCTTTGATTTCCCGCTTTACCAAGTGGTTGTGCGGATGGACCGAGATATTAAACACGGCGAATAGGCTAAGGCCTTAGAATCCTTAGAATCGCCTTAGAATCACTATAGTGCGCTTTAGCGTATTTAATTGGAGCATCGTTACATCAACTAGTGCGGCTTTTATTCCACACACTTAGTGTCTTTGAGCAAGTTTTTACATCATAAATAGCGGTAGTGAAATTTGAAGTAGTCCACTCAACACCATGAGGTTTAGCAGACAGTAATATGTCTTCGGTCGCTACCCAGTCTTGTAGCATTTTAATAACCGCAGATGCGGATGCTTTTTTATTAGTTTCACGTTCGATATTCCAAGCAGCCTTAACTGCAAGTTGCCCTATTTTTACATTTGGCATTTTCCCTGGAATATCGCTGCCATTATTTCCCTCAGGTAACTGACTTACACTTATCGGTTCCACAACACGTTCATTAGGTAAAAAACGGTTTTCTATTAGCGTAAGATTTACTCTTTCTTCAATACAAATTTTTTTCAAATCCTCCTTGAAGATGTGTAATTCTTCCTGTTGAGACCAGCCCCAATAGCCTATTTCGCCGTACTCACCCCTATTTGTTTTTTTGGGTGCAGTTACCTTATTGAGAGCTAAATCAGAATCGAAAAATTCCATATTGCCATTCTTCGCTAACGTGAAAAGCTTTTCGCCTAAAGTCCGCACGTATTTAACCCTCGATTTCAAAATGGGAAGGCAGGCTATAGATCCTGGATGAGGTCTATTCATCGAGTGATAATCAAGGTAAATCTTGCATGTGTGGCAAAGCATCTCGCAAGCGTAAGGATGCTTCACTGCTGCAAATTTTTGCAGAATGAATTTAATTGAAAAGGCTTCGGCATCCCGTAAAATCATGCTGTCAGAACTCTTGGTTGATTGGATATTTGACATTCTTGAGTGCTCCATGAAATTGCTACATTCAAACGATGGACTCTTGCTTTAACTTGTCTAGGTAATCAGCCCAAGCCTGCATCATTGCTGTTCTTTCAGGCAGATACATACGCCAAACATCACGCTTATAGGCGGCTTTGATTTTATTCGGTTCTTCATGGGCAAGTTGCCTTTCAAGCCATTCTTGCTTGTAACCCATGTTGTCTAGAATGGTTGATGCCATTGCTCTAAAGCCGTGCGGGGTAATCTCTTCATTTGTCCACCCCATGCGACGCAATGCCGATCTGATAGCGTTGTCGCTCATTGGTCTATCATGGTCGCGTTCACCATGAAAAACATACTTGCCATGTCCGGTAAGTGGCTCGATCTCACGTAACACAGCAACAGCTTGGCGAGCGAGTGGAACGATGTGCATCGTATCTGTCTTGCTGACGTGGTAAGTCCATTGAGCTTCATCCAGATTTAAGTCTTTCCATTCCATCTTGCGAAGCTCGCCTGGGCGGACGAACACGAGTGGAGATAATTTGAATGCGCACTTCACGATGTACGAGCCGTGATACGCATCTATGTCACGCATCAATTCACCTACGCTCTTTAGGTTGGTAATGGCAGCGAAGTGTTTGTCTTTTCTAACAGGAGGCAGCGCACCTCTTAAATCGCCCGTAGGGTCGCGTTCTGCGCGTCCAGTCGCCACGGCATAGCGGAACACCTGCCCGCAGCAGGCAAGGGCACGATGCGCTGTTTCTAGCGCGCCACGCGCTTCAACTCGTCTAACGACCGCCAGCAATGCTGGTGCATTGATTTCCGAAATGGGCTGGGAGCCTATCCACGGGAATACATCCTTTTCAAGTCGTGCAATGATTTTGCTTGAGTGCGTGTCGCTCCAATTGGGCGCGTGACGGTCATACCATTCACGAGAGATCACTTCAAAGCTATTTTCGGTCAGTTGGATGGTCGTTGCTTTTTGCGCCTGCTTAACTGCGCCGGGATCTGTGTCGTTAGCAAGTAGCTTACGCGCTTGGTCGCGTCGATCTCGGGCCTCGGCCAGCGTGACATCGGGGTAGGTCCCTAGAGAAAGGGTCTTTTGCTTGCCTACAAAGCGATAGGCCATTTGCCAATACTTGCCCCCGTTGGGGTGTACCAACAAGTACAAGCCTCCGCCGTCGGATAGTTTTTGTTGTTTTTCTGCGGGCTTGGCCCTTTTGATACCGATGTCAGTAAGTGCCATAAAAACACCTTTGTTGGTAAAAGTTTTTACCACATTACCATTTACCAACACATTTACCAACAAACGACAGATATTCTGTGAGACGAGCTGATACGCCATAAGGCAATAAAAAACCCGCAATGCCTTGCAGCATGCGGGTTTTAGATGTTTCTTGATGCATCGTGAAACTGAATTTTGGTGGTGATAGGTGGACTTGAACCACCGACCCCAGCATTATGAATGCTGTGCTC